>DASXTI010000162.1:0-13786 GCA_036505535.1 Thermoanaerobaculia bacterium | reverse complement strand
CAATCGGCAATCGGCAATCTACTTCACGTTGCTTCCCGGCGGGACCTCCACGGGAACCTCCAGCAACACCGGCTCCCCCGCCTCTCCGACCGAGGCGGCGAGAATCATCCCGTCGGACTCGACACCCATCAGCTTCGCGGGCTTCAGATTCGTGACGACGACGACGTTTCTTCCGACGAGCGCTTCCGGAGGATATTGGCCGGCGATACCCGCGACGATCTGGCGTCGCTCGGTTCCGAGATCGACCAGGAGCTTGACCAGCTTGTTGGACTTCGGCACGCGGTCGGCGGCGAGCACCCTCGCCGTTCTCAATCGCACCTTCTGAAATTCCTCGATCGAGATCCGATCATCCGCCGGAGAGGCCGAAGCTGGCGTGGGGGCTTGCTCGGTCCGTTCGGTCATCGCGGCATCCTCCCTCGTGAAATACGCCGAGGCGTCCACGCGCGGGAAGAGCGCGGGAGTCTCGGCCATCGGGATCGCGACGGGAAGCCGGCCCCATTCGAGATCCGCCTCGGCGGGATCCCGTGCGGGCAGGGCGAACGTCGCGAAGATCCTTCGACTGGTCGACGGAAGAAATGGGGACAGCAAGGTCGCCGCCAGGCGGACGCCCTCGGCCGAGGCGTACAGGATCCGCGAGAGACGGCCGGAGACCCCTTCCTCTTTCCGGATCTTCCAGGGCTCTCGTGACACGACGTAGCCATTGATCAGCGCCAGAAACTTCCATACCGCCTCGAGCGCGCGGTGAAACTGGCAGTCCCGCATGGCCGCTTCCCAATCAGTCCGGGTCGCACCATAGGCTTCCCGCACCTCGTTGTCGGTGCACGGCTCCGGCGGCGTTCCGCCGAAAGTTTGCCGGCACAGCGCGGCGACCCGGGACACGGTGTTTCCGAGATCATTGGCGAGATCGGCGTTGAAACGCGTCAGAAATGCTTCGTCCGAGAAATTCGCGTCCTGACCGAACGCCATCTCGCGCATCAGGAAATATCGAAGCGCATCCGCTCCGAAGTCGGCCACCAGGTCGTCCGGACGCACGATGTTACCGACGGATTTGGAGACCTTCTTTGCGTCCCGAAGCCACCAGCCGTGCGTCCAGACGGTGGTCGGCAGAGGAAGCCCCGCCGACATCAGAAACGCCGGCCAGTACACGGCGTGGAATCGGAGGATGTCCTTGCCGATGAAGTGGACGCGCTCGGCCTCGCGGTGATCCCAGAATTCCCGGTAAGGGCCGTCTTCGCGAGAGCCGAAGCCGAGCGCCGTGATGTAGTTGGCGAGAGCATCGAGCCAGACGTAGACGACGTGGCCCGGATGCCCCGGGAAGGGGATTCCCCACTGCACCTTGGCGCGCGAGACCGAGAGGTCGTTCAAGCCGCCTTTGACGAAGGAGACGACCTCCGCGAGCCGGGACTCCGGCCGCACGAAGTCGGGATGCTTCCCGTAATGGTCGAGGAGCGCTGGCGCGTGCTTCGAGAGGCGAAAGAAAACGTTCTCCTCGGATTCCCAGACCGTCGGCGTTCCGTGGACGGGACATCGTTTCTCGGCGTCGAGCTCCTTCTCCGTGTAGAACGCCTCACAGCTCGAGCAGTACCAGCCCTCGTGCCTGGCCGTGTAGAAGTCGCCGGCGGCGGCGATGCGGGCGATCAAAGCCTCCACGCCGCGGCGGTGGCGCTCCTCGGTGGTTCGAATGAAGTCGTCGTTGCCGATCTCGAAGGTTCGGTAGAGCTGGCGATATCTCTCGACGACCCGGTCGGCGAGCTCGAGGGGAGTGGTTCCCTGCGCCGCGGCGGCCTTCTCGATGTTCTGTCCGTGCTCGTCGGTCCCCGTGAGAAAGTGCGTCCTCTCCCCGATCAGGCGGTGAAAGCGCGTTACGACGTCGGTGACGACCGTCGTGTAGATGTGCCCGATGTGAGGCAGATCGTTGACGTAGTAGATCGGAGTCGTCGCATAGAAGGTCTTCATGCGGAACGCGAAAGATACCACCGGGCTCTTCGCCGGCGGGCCGCCGCTTCTTCTACAGCAGCCCGGCCTCGCGGAAGGATACGCATCCCTCGCGACCGACGACGATGTGGTCGAGCAGGCGGATGCCGACCGACTCCGCGGCGGCGGCGAGCCGGCGCGTGAATTCGCGGTCCTCGCGCGAAGGCGTCGGATCCCCGGAGGGATGGTTGTGGTACAGAATCACGCCGGCGGCCTTTCCGATCAGAGCCCGCCGAAGAATCTCGCGCGGCTCGACCACCGCGCGATCGAGCGTGCCTCGATAGATGTCGGGATCGTTTTTCAAGAGTCGGTTGCGCGCGTTCAGATAGAGCGCTCCCGTCCGCTCTTGCGTATCGTCGGCCTGCACCTGGCGCAAGAAGTCCTTGACGAGACGCGGCTCGTTCAACAGATCTCGGCCCGACAGCGTTTCGGATGGGAGCCGCCGCGCGATCTCGATCGCGGCGGCGATCGCCGTCGCGCGCGTGGGTCCGATTCCCCGCTCGGTCGCCAGCTCCGGAGGCGTGACGCCCGCAAGTCCGACGAGCCCGCCGTGGGTCGCGAGCAGACGGCGCGCCCGATCCAGAGCGCTTTCCCCCGGGATTCCGGTACGCAGGAGCAGAGCGAGAAGCTCCTCGTTGGTCAGCGCCCCGGGACCCAGCCGCAGCAGCCGTTCGCGAGGGCGTTCATCCGAAGGAAGATCATGAATGCGAAACGTTCGCCGTGGAGATTGTTCGGTCATCTTCTGCGCCGAGCGAGAATCGCCCGCGAACCGAATGAGGACGGAAGGATAATCTCACAGAATGCCCGGTGGAATCGAGGCTCCTTGGCGTACGCTGTTGATTGCCCTGGGAGTCGTGTTCCTCGCGGCGGGACTCCTGTGGCCCGTCCTCTCGCGCTACTTCGGGAGGCTCCCGGGCGACATCGTCATCCGGCGCGACGGATGGACGTTCGCGTTCCCGATCGTGACGTGCCTGCTGCTCTCGCTGATCCTGTCGCTCGTGATGTGGTTGTTCGGAAGGCGCTAGGCGAAGTCACAATCACCGATCGCCAATCATCAATCTTCAATCATCAATTTCTAGTCTCCATCCGGCCATCCCCTCTCCACGCCCTCCGGAACCAGAACGACCTTGCCGTGCTGGCGACCCTCTTCGACCAGCGAATAGGCCAACCGGGCCTCCGAGATCGGGAAAATCCGGCCGATCCGCGGTTTGAGCCTGCCTGCTGCCACGGTCCGGAGAAGCGCCCGGAATTCCCGGTCGTTCGCCATCGTCGAACCCAGGATGGAGAGTTGTTTCCAAAAAATCAGACGCATCTCTTCCTTGGGGTTCGGGCCCGAGGTCGCGCCGCAGGTCACGATTCGGCCGCCGTTGGCCGCCGAGCGCAACGAGCTCATCCAGGTCGCTTCGCCCACCGTGTCGACGACGACGTCGACTCCGCGCTTGGCGGTGTGCCGGCGGACCGCCTGGGCGACATCCTCCTTGCGGTAGTCGATCACGAGCTCGGCACCCGCCTCCCGGGCGCCACGGGCCTTCTCGTCGTCCGAGGTGGTGCCGATCACACGCGCGCCGATCAGAACCGCGATCTCCAGCGCAGCGCCGGCCGCGCCGCCCCCGACACCATGGATCAAAACCGTCTCGCCTGGCCGCACCGCGGCTCGCCCGACGAGCATTCTCCAGGCGGTCTGATAGACGAGAGGAAAGGCGGCCGCCTGCTCGAAGGAAAGACCTTCGGGGATCGGGAAGACGTTGCGGGCGGGAACGACGATCTGCTCGGCAAAAGTTCCGTGTACGTGCTCGCCGAGGATCCGGAACGACACGCAGAGGCTCTGCTCGCCGGCGCGGCAGAACTCGCACACGCCGCAGTAGAGGCCCGGCTGCAGGAGCACGTGATCGCCCGGCGTCTGCCCCTCGACCCCCTCGCCCACCGCGTCCACGACTCCCGCCCCGTCTGCCCCCGGAATTTGTGGCAGCGGGACGCCCGGGAGCCCGTCGCGGACGAAGATGTCGAGATGATTCAAGGCCGCCGCGCGGATCGCCACGCGCACCTCGCCCGCACCCGGCTCGGGAGTCGGCCAGTCGCCGTACTGGAGAACGTCGTTGCCGCCGTGCTTGGTGAAGAAGAGAGCTTTCATGGGGAATTGGCGATTTGTGACCGGCGATTGGTGATTGAGCATCCCGCTGACTTCTCCATCCTGATCACAAATCACCAATCACGAATCACAAATCTACCTCAGATACCCAAGCGACTTGAGCTTCTCCAGATACTCCCGATCGGTCACGGCCGGTGCGGGGCCGGCGGGCGCGACGCGCGGCCCGTACGTCGCCACCGTGGCGCTCTCGATCGAGCCCGGAGCAAAGAGCGCGGAGACGGGCCGGCCTTCGAGATCGCGCGCTGCCGGAACGCCCGAGCGGGCAAGGATCGAAGGAGCGGTGTCCTCGGGCGCAATTCGCAACGTTCTCGCCGCGGTTCCCCCATCGAAGACCGCCATGCGCCCGAGCGCACCGCTCGACGCGGGATGGCTGTCGGCCGCAAGCACGATCAGAACGATCTCGCCCCGCCTCGCCCGGTTCACGTGAGCGGCGAGCAGCCTCGTAACGGCCGCCAGCGCGGTCTGACGTGCCGACGGATCTTCCCGTGAAATGTCGCACCCCGGCAGATACACGGTCGAGAGCCCGTGCCCCTTGCTTCCCTCGTCCTCGAAGAGAGAGATTGCGACGCGGTCCGCCTCCACGCCATCGCGGGCTCGCGCGAAGATCGTGCGATTCTCGACCACCGTTGCGCCCGGCCAAGGCGAGGAGGCCCACCAGCCGACCGAGAGGCTCGGGATCCCGGCGGAGGCCGCGACTTCCCAGAAGTCCAGGCGGCGCCGGTCCGCGCCGGAGACGGGCGCATTGGCGACCAGCCGCAGAGCAGGACCGAGCCTTCGCAAATACCAGGAGGTGCCGAGAGGCGGGCGCAGCGCCAGCGGCGAGCCGAGCGGCCGCACGCGCGCGAGCGCCCTCACCCCGTGAAGCCGCGGCGTCACTCCCGTGGCGAGGTTCGTCCAGATCGCCGGCGGCGACAGGCGCTCGGCGGGCCACCAGCCCGTCGCGCCGCGCGAGAAGATCTCCGCGACGGCGGGAGACCGGCCCGGACCGTCCAAATCGAGGCCGTCCAACCCGAGAACGATGACCGGAGTCGAGCGCGGCGAAGGCTGGGGCGCCGGAGCCGCCGACGCCTCCTGGCGCGACAGGAAGATCAGGACCGCTGCAGCCAGACCCACGGCGGCCGCCGCCGCGAAGACTCGCCGCGCGGCGCGGCCCGGAAGTGCGCCCGACTTGGCGAACGCGCGCGCCAGGAAAGCCAGCCGCGCCGCCGCCGCGAGAAAGAGCCCGGCAACGGCGACCGGGACCCCCCAGAGCAGCGACCGCGGCGAAAGCTCCCGCGCGAGGCCGTAGGTTCCGGCGATCCACAGCCCGAAGACAACCGCGGCCGAGCCGAGTCCCACCGCCGTCGCGGCCATGCCCGGCGCGGGCGAGCGGTCGGCCAGCCACGCGATTCCGGCCGCAAGGAACGAGACGGGAAGAAGATCCGCCAGAAAAACATGGGCGAAGAGGATGGCGACGGCGGATGGCGAGCTTCCGAATCCCGCCTCGGAGGCCTCCACCGCCGCGACCGCCGCGAGGGCCGCCGCGAATGCTCCCAGGAGAACCGCCGGAAGGAATGCGCCGGGGCCCTCGAAGATCGGACGAAACAGGAGTCGCTCCACCCCCGCGTCGAGGTAACCGAGCTCGCGGAGACGGGCGCGGGCCTCCTCGAGCGTGGGCCGCGCCGTCACGAGCGACGATCCCGGACGACTCGCGCCAAGTCCGCGAGAACGGCGGCGCGGCGGCCGAGCGGCGCCAGGGCGGCGAGGGACGCGTCCAGTAGCTCTTGGACGAGCCGGCGGCAGGACTCCCCCCCCAGAATCGTCGCGAAATTTGCACGGTGCGCGTCGCGGCCGGTGTCCTTGCCCATCTTTTCGGCATCGCCTTCGAGGTCGAGCAGGTCGTCGGTGATCTGGAACGCCAGCCCGAGATTTCGGGCATACAACGCCAGCGCCGCGAGCGTCTTCTCGCTCGCACCTCCGGCCAGAGCGCCTCCCCGCACCGCCGCCACGAAAAGGGCTCCCGTCTTTCGGGCGTGAATCGCCTCCAGATCGTCGAGGACGACGGAGCTTGGATCCGCTGCGAGATCCGCGGCCTGGCCGGCGCAACACCCCGCCGCGCCGACGGCCCGGGCGAGCTCGAGGACGACGCGTGAGCGCGAGCCCGCCGACATTCCCTCCGCCGCCGCAACGGTCTCGAACGCGCGCGACAGCAACGCCACGGCCGCCAGCTCCGCGGTCGCCACGCCGTAGACCACGTGGAGCGCAGGCCGGCCGCGACGGCGCCGCGCGTTGTCCATCGACGGCAGATCGTCGAGCACGAGGGAGGCCGCGTGGACGAGCTCGACGGCGACCGCAACGGCCATGCCCGCCTCCCGGGGAGCGCGGGTGAGATCGGCGGCCGCGAGCGCCGCCAGCGGGCGGAGGCGCTTGCCCGGCGACAGCGCGGCGTCTCGCATCGCGCGGGACAGCTCTTCCGCGCGCAAGGCGGGAGGAGGGAGACCGCGCTCCAGAGCGTCTTCGAGGGAGGAACGAACCGACCCCGCGAATCGGTCGAACGCGCCTTCCCGGGCGGGGTCTGTCAGAGCGTGCGTCCTAATCCGACTCGAACCTTCCGCGCGAGCACGCAAGTGGGAAGGGTTAGCCGCGGAAGCTCGCCAGCGCCTCCGACTCCGACTCGTAGACGTCGAAGACGGTGATCAACTGCGTCACGGTCAATACGTCGTTGATCTTCGGGGGCAGGTGCAGGAGCTTCAGCTTCCCCCCCTTGTTCGTGACCGAGGTGTAGCAGCCGACGAGCTCGCCGATCCCGGACGAATCGATCGTGGTCACATCGTGCATGTCGACGAGGACATTTTTCTTTCCCGAGTCGACCAGCTTGTTGATCGTCTCTCGGAGCTGCACGTCGCCGGAACCGATGGTGATCTTTCCCTTCAGTTCGACGACCTGCACTCCGCCGACATCGCGCACGTTTGTCTTCATGCTGGATTCTCCTCCTTCTCCTTTACCACGCCCAGATTCTTCTTCAAAACGATTTCCATTCCACCGCTCGCGTGTTTTTGAAAACGGACATCATCCATGAACGTCTTCATGTAGAAGATGCCCCGTCCCGAGGTCTTGAGTCGGTTTTCGGGCGCCAGCGGGTCTCCCACCGCGTCCGGATCGAACCCCTGCCCCTCGTCTCGGATCGAGACCACGAGCGTTTCCCCGACAATGTCCATCTCCAGGTGCACGTGCCTGGAAAGATCCTGCTGGTTGCCGTGCTTGATCGCGTTGGCCAGAGCCTCCCGAATGGCCATGAGAATCCAGTGCCGCGTCTCGTCGGAAACGTCCCGCCCTTCCAGGAGCTTGGAGCAAAGATGCTGCGCCATCTCGATGTTCTCGAAACGGCTGGACAAAGACATCCGGATCGGGCCGGCTCTGCTGGACGGTCGCAACGCGCTCATTCACGGACTTCGGGAGTCCGGCGGATCTTAGTCCAAAGGCCCGGCGGAAAGGAAGGCGAGAATCCGGCCATGCTACCCTCGCGCATGCGCGGGAAACGCGGATTCTTCGCAGCCGGAATCGCCTTTTCGGCGCTGCTCTGCGCGGGGCTCACGGATCTTCTTCCGGAGCGAATCGCCGAGGTCTCTCGCTCCGTCGAGGAAGTACGCGGCCGCAAGTTCACCCGCCCGGTGCCCGCCTCCGAGATCGACGCGCCGGAAGCCCGGCGCGTTCTGCGGGGCAAGGTGCTCGAGAGTCTCCCGGCGCCGGCCGACGAGTATTTCCGGACGCTCTCATCACTCGGCCTGGTGGATGAGACTCCGCGCCTGCTCGACCGCCTCGTGGACTTCTACGCCTCGCAGGTCATCGCCTTCTACGATCCGCAGCCGCGCCGTTTCTTCATCGTGAAGGGGGCCGACGGACTGGCGGGAGAGGAAGGAGAAGTGGCCGCGCTGTCGGAAGGTCTCATCTTCTCTCACGAGCTGACGCACGCGCTCCAGGACGAGTCGCTGCGGTTAGACGACCGCGTCAAACAGTTGAAGGACGACAGCGACCGGGGTTTCGCGCTCCAGTGTCTTCTCGAGGGGGAAGCCACGCTCGTCATGGTCCGGGTCGCTTTGAAGGACATCCCGGGCGCCGACGCCCGCGCGGAGGAGGAGCTCGGGCCGTTGCTCTCGGCCGGCGCGCTCGAGCGGGCCAACGTTCCCAAGGACGTTCCGGAGTACTTCGTCGACCAGCTCTTCTTCCCCTATGTCGAAGGGACGGCCTTCGTGCGCGCCGCCGTCAAACGCGGCGGATGGGCCGAGGTCGATCGTCTCTGGAAGAGCCCGCCGGAGTCGAGCGCCGAAATCCTGCACGGTGCGCCCTATCCCTCGCCGGCGCAGGGTCTGCTGCCCGGCAACGTCGCGACGCTCTCACCCGGACAGCGGCTCCTCTACACCGACACTCTCGGCGAGTGGACTCTGCGCTTTCTTCTGCAGCGTTCTCTTCCCGAGGAGGAGGCCGCGAAGGCCGCGGCGGGCTGGCGCGGCGACCGCATCGCGTTTTTCACCGCCGGCGGCGCGGCCGGCTACCTCTGGCGCATCCGCTTCGACGAGGCCGCCTCGGCTTCGCGGTTCGAGTCGGCCTTGAAAAAGGCGCGCGCGAAGCGTCCGGTGGCGGCCATCGAGACGATCGTGCGAAAGGGCGGCGACGTGGTGATCGGCTCCGGCCTTTCAAGGCTGCCGGAATTTTAGATTTTAGATTTTAGATTTCATGCGGGCGAAATATAAGTAAATGCTTATATATCAGCGCCGATCTAAAATCTAAAATCCAAAATCTAAAATTTCTCAGAACCCCGGTATCTCCCTCAAGGCCATCGGAATGAAGACGAACATCTGGATGCTGTCGAACACCCCGTGTGCGATGATGCACGGAAGCACGTTTCGATACGTCGCGAAAGTCATCGAGAGCACGGTGGAGATCACCAGGATGCCGACTAAGACCAGCGGCTGGCCGTAGGCGCCGTGGGCGGCGGTGAACATGAGCGTGGCCGCGATGGGGCCGACGCGTGTCTGCAGAAACGAGCGAAAGAAGAGCTCCTCCACGACCATCGCCGAGAGGACGATCGCAATCCGAACCCAGAGCGGCCGGGAGACGAGCCAGACGATCATCGGCGAGACACCCGTGCCGCCTCCCCCGGGTTCGATCGGCAGCCGGCGCGACACCAGATACCAGATGCCCACGATGATCAACCCCGCCACGATCGTCAGGATCCAGCCGCCGACGCCGATTAGCACGCCCGCCGATAGGTCCGCGGCCGGGCGGTCGCTCTTGAGTTTCAGAAAATCCGTCAGCGAGCGCCGCCCGGATAGCACGAAGTAGCACGCCAGAAAGAAGAGGAGGATCGCATGGACGGCGAAGACCGAAACCAGCGAGAGGTGCTTAGTCTCCGGCTGCGTTCCGACCAGACCTCCGGCGAAGGGGATCGCCACCGTCAAGAGCAAGACGGCCGCCAGCAGCCCCATGGCCACCGCGCGCCGGCCGGGCTCGCGGAATCCGTCCTCGGCGAAGACGGCGCGGGAGCGGGCTTGGATCAGCGAAAGCAGGATGCCGAGGCTCCCCGCCACGACGAGGAGCACGAAGATCGCCGCATTCATCTATTCATTCCAGGTGAGCGGCGCAGAATAACTCAGGAATCGTGAAGCGACAAAGCGACACTCGGTTTGCGAAGTTCCCGTCCGCCGGCAGCGCACTGCGGCGCAATCGGCTAGGATCTGACGCCGATGTCGGATCGCGCGCTTCCCCTCGAGGTCCGAAACCTCTCGAAGTCCTTCGGCGGGCGACTGGCGCTCGACGGGGTGAGCCTGACGCTCTCGCCCGGCGAGATCCTGGGGCTGCTCGGACCCAACGGCGCCGGCAAGACCACGCTGGTCCGCAGCGTCGCCGGCCGCGTGATGCCGGACGAGGGGAGCCTTCAGATCCTGGGCCTCGATCCGGCCGATGACGCCGCGCGAGCCGTCCGGGGGTGGGTGCCCCAGGAGACCGCGCTCTACTCCCTGCTCTCGCCGCGCGAGAACCTGTGGACCTTCGGGCGCTACCAAGGGCTGGCCGGGGAGGCGCTGGAGGCCGGAATTGCGAAGAGCCTCGAGTGGATCGGCCTCGCCGATCGCGCCAACGAGAAGACCGAGAGGCTTTCGGGCGGCATGAAGCGCCGCTTGAACATCGCGGCGGGCACGATTCACTCCCCTAGAGTCCTTCTCCTCGACGAACCGACAGTGGGCGTCGACCCGCAATCGCGCGAGCGCATCTACGCGATGATCGGCGAGCTCCAGTCACAAGGCGTCTCGCTGCTCTACACGACACACTACATGGAGGAGGCCGAGCGGTTGTGCGACCGCATCGCGATCATCGACCACGGCAAGATCATCGCGCTCGGCACGAAGGAGGAGCTCGTTCGGCGCACGCTCGGCTCGCGCCAGGCCTTAACGATCGACGCCGTCTCCCCGATCCCGCCGCCTCTGAAGGAGAAGCTCGCGCGGCTGGGTGCGGCCGTGGACGATCTCAAGGTCCAGGTCTCCGTCGAGGATGCGGCCACCCAGATCCGCCAGCTTCTCGACCTCTTCCATGAGGAGCGGGTTTCCGTCCGCGATCTGACCTTGAAGAGCGCGACCCTCGAGCAGGTATTCCTGCAACTGACGGGAAGGGAATTGCGCGAATGATCCTCGCCGTCGCCAGAAACCGCCTCATGAGCCTGACGCACGACCGCGCTGCCTTCGTGCTCGCGTTCGTGCTGCCGGTCGCCTTCTTCACGATCTTCGCCGCGATCTTCGGGAGGAGCTCGGAGCGCACGGCCACGCGGCGGATCCCGGTCGCCGTCGTCGACGAAGATGGAAGCGAGAACTCCCGCCGGTTCGTCGCGGCGTTGCGCGCGGAGAAGGGCCTGCGGGTCCTCCTCGCTCCCGGGGAAGACCGCAAGGCGCCGGGTCAGCCCTACAGCCGGCAGGACGCCGAGGCCGCCGTTCGCGGAGGGGACATTTCGGTGGCGCTCGTCATCCCGAGGGGATTCGGGGAGCGGCCGATCTCTTTCGAGCCGGGAATCGAGCGTCCGCGGCTGACGATCCTCGCCGACAGCTCCGATCCGATCGCGCCGCAGGTGCTCGCGGGCCTTGTGCAGAAAGTCGCCATGACGGCGATGCCGGATGCGCTGGCGCGGAGCGGGATGGAGGCTCTGGATCGCTTCGGCGGTGGGCTCACGCCGGAGCAGCGGTCAAAAATGGAGGAGAACCTCGGCTGGCTTCGCCGGCATTCACAGACACCCTCCTCCGGCTCCACCGCGGCTGGTCCGGCGGCCTCGGGCTTGATCGACGTCGAGACTCGGGATCTCATGGGGGAAACCAAGTCGAACCCGACCGTTGCCTTTCTCGCGGCGGGACTCGGCGTCATGTTTCTCCTCTTCTCGGCGGCCGGCGCCGGAGGGGCGCTGATCGAAGAAGTCGAGAGCGGCACGCTCGACCGGATCCTGTCGACGCGCGTCTCGATGTCGAAGCTTCTGCTCGGGAAGCTCCTGTATCTGGCGGGGATCGCCGCCGTACAGCTGACGGTCATGTTCCTCTGGGGCTCTCTCGTCTTTGGCCTGGAGCTGCGCAAGCACCTGGCCGGCTTCACAGTGATGACGGTCGCGACGGCGCTCGCCTGCTCGACCTACGGACTGCTGCTCGCTTCCATCTGCCGCACCCGCATGCAGCTCGTGGCCGTCGCGAACCTGACGATCCTCACCATGTCGGCTCTGGGCGGCAGCATGTTCCCCCGCTACCTGATGCCCGAGGGAATGCAGAAGGCGGGGCTCGTGACGATCAATGCATGGGCGATCGATGGGTTCCAGAAGGTGTTCTGGCGGGAGGAGCCGCTGTGGCGCCTGTGGCCGCAAGTAGCCGCTCTCTTGGGAGTTACAGTCCTTCTCCTAGCTCTTGCCCGACGCATCGCGCGACGCTGGGAAATCGCTTGACGGTCTCTATGCTGTAATGACATATACTCCTCCCAAGCATTCAGGTGAGGAGACAATGAAAGCAATCCCCCGGGCTCTTCCCCGGTTTGCGCCAAAAAACGCCGTGTTTTTCTCGAGCTTGGCCCTTGGGATCGCGCTTCTGTTTGGTCCACGCGATACGGCTCGAGGGCAGGGCTTGATCGGTCTCACCTTCCTTGACGGCCAGAACACGCTAACCGTTGTCTCGATCGATCCAACGACCGGCACCACAATGCCTCTCCTGGCGACGACCGCCACGGGATTCGTCGGCGGCTACGTCGCGTTTGATCCGTCCAGTCGCCGTCTCTTCTTCGAAGACAGCTCATCGATCTACACCGCCGACCTCGCCCACGGAACCGTCTCCCATGTGCCGCTGGACCTCTGCTGCCCGCCGCTCGAATTCGGAACGGGACCCGTCGCCCCGGTGCCCGCTCTGGACTGGCGGGGTCTCACCGTGTTCGCGACGGCTCTCTTGATACTTGGCTGGAAACTCGCAGGCCTGCAGCGCGAATGAAGGCGATGACCGCCGCAGTATCGGTTTTCGCCACGCGTGTCTACAGTTCATGACCCGAAGTACTCTGACCGTTGCCACGCTGGGGCTGGTCGCCGGTCTCGCCACGACGGGCTCGGCCCAGAATTGCGGTTTCCCCTGGACGATCACGGTCACACCCTCGGGTAGGCAAACCGTCGCGGTGAACATCTGTGGCACGTACGCCGGATGTCACCCTCACAATCCTCAATTCACAATCGCTGGTTCGGAGATCAAGGTGACATTGACCGGTGCCGAGCTGCCCGATTGCATTTGCATCGCCGTCCAGGGCACCTTCAGCCAGACCGTGCTTGTCCATCCGGTCGCCCCCGGCGACTATACGGTGACGGCGACTCTCATCAGTTGCGGCCAGCCGATCGCGGCGGGCGCGACGAGCTTCACGTTCGACGCGGCCTCGGCCATCCCGGCGCTCGATGCGCAGGGCATCGCCGCGTTCGTGGTGCTGATCGCCATCGCCGCGATGTGGCGGCTGCGTGGATGAGGGTTGACGCCAACGAAGGAGAAGACGATGAAGAAACTCCTAATTCTCCCTCTTGCCCTCACGGCTCTGTTCGCCGGCGGCGCGACGCGGATCGTGCAGGACCAGTGCGGCCCGTTTACCGACGTGACGCCTCTCTTCTGCCCCTATGTCTTGGAGATTTACTACCTCGGCATCACCGCGGGCACATCGGCAACGACCTACTCGCCGGACAACCCCATGACTCGCGGCCAGGCGGCGGTGTTCGTATCGAAAGGCGTCAACCAGGCCCTCGCCCGCTCCTCCCGCACCGTCTCGCAGGAGGCGGGGCCCTCATCCTCGCGCGTGGTGCTCGTCGTCCAGTGGAATCTGGGATCGTCGACACCGACGACGTCGACCAGCCAGCCTTCGAGCCGCACGTCGTCCCCTTCGGCGACGCAGCGAACCGCGCTGCGCAGACGCGCGGTGGCCGGGATGACGTGGGTGTTGGCCGTGTGCCGGACGATGGCGCCGCGGTCCAGAGAGCCGTCGCTCGTGCGCCAGAAGTAGAATCGCGAGAACTGGCTGTAGGAGATCTTGCCCGCGTAGGGGGGCGCCAGCACCGGCCCCCACGCGAGCGCGAGGTCCTCGGGAATGAGGGCGCCCGCGGCCCCCAGGTGATAAGCCCGTTCGCCGACGACCCGGGCCGATTCG
>DASXTI010000161.1:0-3798 GCA_036505535.1 Thermoanaerobaculia bacterium | reverse complement strand
ATGGCGGCGATGTCACCGAGCGACCGCGGCTCACGGACGTCGCGGCCGGGCGGCGCCGGGTCGGGCCCGTGTGTGCAGCCGAGGCGACCGTTGGGAAGGCGCAGCTCGAAGCCAGTCTTGCAAGGGCCGTCCGGCCGGGCGCGCGAGAGACCTGTGAGGACGACGCCGCGAGCCGCCTTCCCCTGCGGGCTCGCCTCGTGACCGTAGGCTGCGCCCGCACCTGCCGCCGGCAGGCAGAGAAGGGCGATTGCGACGGCGAGTTTCATAACCTCCGGGCGAAGGGCGTTGAACGCCTCTTCCGGATTCGGCCCGCCGGTTATGCCGCGGCATCCCTCGATCCAGGGATGGCGCCGTGCGCCGCCTATCCAAGGGCCAGGTTCGACCTAGACCTAGGGGAGAGGCGCGAAACAAAATTCGGCCGCACCATTGAATGACAGCCGGTGAGGATGTTATGAAGGTGTTAGCGCGGAACCGGCTGTCGGGGACGCGGTAGAGAGTCAGTCAACGTCAGGGGAGAGGTGAGGGGATGAAAAAGCTTCTTGTTGTACTTGCGGCTGCGTTTACCACAGTCGCCTTTTATGCGACACCTGCATTCGCGGATCAGAAGTTCGATCTGACAGAGCTATCTCCCGTTGCTGGGACAGCTTCGTGCCCATCGGCGGGCGAGTCATTCAAGGTCGAACCGATTCCTGAGGGGACGCACGAGATCACGGTCGATGCAAGCGATTTCGGCGGCACCGCTTTTTACAGCGCCACCGTCAAGTCGGGTAGCCAGTCCGAACTCGGCATCGAGTTCAGCGCTGATGGATCGACCGTGACGTTCACGTCTACACAGTCGATTTCCCACTACGAGGTCGTGCTCTGCGCAGCCGGAAGCACGACCGGCGGAACGACCGGCGAGACCACCGGCGAGACGACCGGCGAGACCACCGGCGAGACGACTGGCGAGACCACGGGCGAGACGACCGGCGAGACGACCGCCGGCACGACCGGCACGACCGGCACGACCGGCGGCTCGGGCGGCATCTCCGGCTCGACCACCGGCGGCACGACCGGCGGCACGGCGCCTACGCCGAGCGGCGGGAACCTTCCGTTCACCGGCCTTCCGGTGTGGATCCCGCTCCTCGCGGCCGCGGCCATGTTTGCGAGCGGCATCTTCCTCGTACGGCGCAGAAAGGGCGAGCTCTCCTAGCAGCCCGCCTCTGACCTGGCGAAACGGGGCGGCCGCAAGGTCGCCCCGTCTGTTTTGCAGGCCTTTCGGGCCGAAGGTATAAGGAAGCCGCGTGCAGCAGCGTCTCGAGTCCTCAACCGCCGGTCGAATCGCGATCAGCGTCTTCCTTGTCTTCACCGTCTTCAGCCTCGTGGTCTGGAACCTGCCCACGTCGGAGATCAAGCGGAAGTCGCTCAAGGTCGTCCGCCCGTACATCACGCTTACCTCGCTCGACCAGAACTGGGGCGTCTTCTCGCCCGACCCGCGGCGGATCTCGATCGACATCGTCGCGCGTGTTCGCTACGCCGACGGCGGCGGCGAGGCGCTGCACATACCGCGAGGGAACGACGTCTACGGCGCCTATTGGGACTACCGCTGGTGGAAGTGGGCCGAGTGGATCCGCCAGGACGCGCAGGACCAGCTCTGGAAGCCGGCGGCGCTCTGGTTCGCGCGCAAGGCAGCCGCGAGCGGTCGACAACCGATCGAGGTCGTCCTCGTGCGCCGCTGGTACGACCTTCTTCCGCCGGGGCCGGGACCGAGCCGAGGCCCCTGGCAGGAGCACGCGTTCTACAACCTCAAAGTCACCCCGCCGTCCGGGGAAGCAACCGGATGACCTCGCGCGTCGCCGTCGCGTGGAACCGCTTCTGGTTCCAACCCGTCGAGACCTCGACCGTGGCGCTCTTCCGCGTGGCCTTCGGGCTCCTGGCGCTCGGCTACACGCTGTCTCTCGCGCCGGTGCTTTTCGCCTTCTATTCGGACGACGGGATTCTCCCGGCCCAGCCGACCTACAGCGGGACGCTTGCATGGGGCATGCTCGGCTTCTTTCCGAGCGATGCGTCCGTCGTCCTCTTCTACTTCCTGCTCCTCGTCGGGACGATCGCGCTGCTCGTGGGCTTCCGCGCCCGCCTCGCGGCGCTGGTGGTGTTTGTCTGCCTCATCTCGTTCGGACGCCGCGATCCGTGGGTCCTGAACTCGGGCGACCTGCTCGTGCAGGTGCTCGCGTTCTACATGCTCTTGATGCCGTCCGGAACCGCTCTGTCGGTCGACCGGTGGCTCGGGGAGCCCAGGCGCTTCTGGGAGTTTCCGGCGCGGGCGATCTGGCCCCTCCGTCTCGTGCAGGTGCAGGTCAGCATCCTCTATCTTGCCGCGGTCTGGGCGAAGGTCCGCGGCGTCACCTGGAACGATGGGACGGCGGTCTCCTACGCATTCCGCATCGACGACGTCGCTCGTTTTCCCGTGCCCGGCTTCGTCACCGACTCCCTGGTCCTCGCCAACCTGCTGACGTACGGGACGCTTGCCGTCGAGCTCTCAATCGGGATCCTCGTCTGGAATCGCGTGCTCCGGCCATGGGTTCTCCTCCTCGGCGTCGGCCTGCACCTTGGGATCGACTACGCCGTCCGGGTTGGCTTCTTCAGCTACGCGGTGCTCCTCGCCTACATAGCGTTCATCCCGCCCGAGTCGGCCCGCTCGTTCATCCTCGCCACACGCGACCGGGTCGCGCGGCTCACGTTGCCCCGCTGGGCGCCGCTGGCTCGGCGGTCCGAATGAAGCCGGCCGTCCTCCTGTACGACTCGGACTGCGGCTTCTGCCGTTGGTCGGTCGACAAGATCCTTGCGTGGGACCGTCGCAGGCGCCTGAGGCCCCTTGCCTTGCAGGATCCCGAAGCTGACCGTTTGCTCGGCCCCATGGACGCTGACGCGAAGATGGGCTCGTGGCACCTCGTCACCTACGACGGCCGGGTGTACTCGGGCGGAGCGGCCGCCGCTCCCCTGTTCCGCCTGCTCCCCACGGGGCGGCCGCTCGCGGCCGTGTTCGCCGCCTTCCCGGGCCTCACCGACCGGAGCTACCGACTGGTCGCCCGGAACCGCGACCTATTTGGACGCCTGGTCGGACAGACCGCCTGTGAGGTCGATCCGACCCGGCGTAACCGGAAATAAGCTTTCCTCGTTTCAATCCTTCCGGTGACAAGGCACACTTAGGAAGGTGCCTCACCTCGCGCGCGCTCCGATGACGTTGACAGCCCTCTTGCTGATCGGGCTGACCGCGTTGCTCCGGACGAAGTCGAAACGGCCCGCGCCCTCCGTGCCGGACGCTATTGCCCCGTACGGGCTCACGCACCCAGCACCGCCCCTCGTCGAGGAGCCGGAGCCGACTAAGCCGAAGCGCCCGCGCGGTAGTCGACTCGGCAAGATCCTCATCGCCCTGGGCGTCGTGCTCGTTGCTTACAGCGGGGCGGTCATCTTCTGGGGCGACCCGGCCACGGGCCTCTACGCGCGGTGGAAGCAGCATCAGCTCGCCTCGGCGCTCGACAAGGAATACGTGGCGTACGTGGCGGCGCTCGACCTCACTCCTGTCGCCGAGGAGCGGCCACCCGCTGCGAACCAGCATGAGATCGCGGATTACGACCGCGAGCGCATCGAGGCAGCCGCCAACCGCCTGCAAGGGAGGCTAAAAATGGGTCATCCTCTCGGCCGCATCAAGATCCCGAGGATCGGCCTCAACGCCGTTTTCGTGCAGGGAACGCGTTGGGGCCCCGATCTCTCCCAGGGCCCTGGCCATTACGCGCAGACGTCGCTCCCAGGGGTGGG
>DASXTI010000160.1:0-4071 GCA_036505535.1 Thermoanaerobaculia bacterium | reverse complement strand
GGCCTGATAGCCGCCCGTCTTGACCTCGACCTCCTGCACGAACTCGTTGTTGATCGCCTTGCCCTGCATGCCGCGGATCACGTTGGTCGTGTTGACGCCGTCGATGATCCATTGGTGCTCGGCGGAGGTGGCGCCGTAGATGGCGAGCGAAATCGATCGCCCCTGCGTCTCTCCGCGGTCGGGCTCCACACCCGGATTGGAGCGCACGATGTCGGCGTAGTTGCGGGAGACGGGAAGATGCGTGATGACCGTGCGCGTGTAGTTGGTTCCCGTCGTCGTCGAGGTCAGATCGACGAGCGGGGCCTCGCCCGAGACGACGACCTGCTCGGCCGCGGCGGGCTGCAGCGTCAGGTCGACCGTGGCCGTCGCGTCGAGGGAAACGGTCGCCGTCTTTTCGGCGGTTCGGAACCCGGGCAGGCTCGCCCGAACCGAGTACGTTCCAGGCGGGACCGCCGGGAACCGATAAGCGCCGTCCCGGCCCGTGACGCCCGCCCGCGTCCCCTGAAGGCTCGGGCTCGTGGCCTCCACGGTGACTCCCGGCAGAGGCGCGCCAAAGGAATCCGTGGCTCGCCCCTCGATCGATCCGGTGGTTTGGCCGCGTGTTGTGCCGCAAGTAAACAGGAGAGCAGAAACGACGACGCCGGTGAAGAGACACATTCGACCCCGACTCGTCATGGCCCACCCCCTGTCGTCTCGCTTGGAAGCGGAGGGTCGGGCACGAGACCGCTCGGCGGACCGGTTCCGGTGTCAAGCGACTTTTGGGGAAATTCTCTGATTTCTAAGGGATTTGGTCAAGGCCTGCGCCGCCGCCGGAGCTACCGAACCCCCGTCACGAGGAACAGGTCCGACAGATCCCGGTGGCAGTTGTAGGCGTAGGACTTTCCGTCGGGCGTGAGCATCAGATCCGCGGTCCAGATGCCCGCGGGATCCTGTGGCATGATCGTTTTCCAGGGCTCTCGCCGGCCCGTGGTCAGGTCGACCCGAAAGACGCGGTAGGGCAGCTCAAAGACATTCCACGCATACGCGAAGCGGCCGTCTTCGCTCCAATTGCGCCAGATGTAGTCGGTCGGAAGAAAGCCCTTCACCAGCCGTCTCTCCCCCCCATCGGTAGAGTAGATCCAGAAATCCTTGCCCGTCTGGACGATCACGAACCGGCCGTCGGGGGAAATCGAAGTCGTCTGCGCGTCCATGCCCTCCGGGGTTACCGGCCGGGGTACGCCTCCGGCGACCTCTTGTACGAACATCCGCCACCCGTGTCCCTTTTCATGGGCGCCGAAGGTCAGCCTTCGCCCGTTCTGAGACCACCGGACAGAATCGTTCGAATACTCTTCGATTACCCCTCTCTCGAGCAGCCTCTCCCCGCCCGCGCCTGTCGGAACGAGAACCAGTTGCGCCGGCGGTCCCGAACGAACCACGGCCGCCCATTTCGCGTCGGCGGAGAGCTCCGAGGCGAACCCCTCGCCGAGCTTCTTCGGAGGCGAACCGTCGGCGCGACACGCGTAGAAGACGTTGCCCCGTTGCGGAGAGCTCTCGTTGACGAGAAGTGTCTTGCCGTCGAGCGAAATACCCATCGCGTTCGCGCTCCCGAGCACGGTTAGGTCCCGCTCGAACGTCTCTCCCGCGGGCAGCGCCCAGACCTCGCCGCGGGGGGAGTGAAGCCCCATGAGGAGCTTGCCGTCCCGCGAGACATCCTCGAGCGTGATCGAGCGGGGCATTCGCAGAAGAACGCGCTCTTTGCCGGAGGCGCCGAGGGCCTGGAGGATGCCCGTACCCCAGTATCCCGTGGTGAACCACACCTCTTCTCCCGATGGGCTCCAGGCGAGGCTCTGCAATCCGCCCACGGGCCGCGAGGTCAGCAGCTCCTTGCCGGAGAGGTCCGTCACGTGGACGCGGCGGTCGTAATTGAAGGCGATCCGATCCCCCGTTGGCGAAATTCGTGGGTGAAAGACGCCCATCGTACGAATGACCTTCCCGAGGGGAAACTCCAATCGGTCGCCCCGGGCGACGAGCATCTGCTTCCCGTCGGGAGCCCAGTCCGTGAACCAGACGTCTTCTGCGACCTCCCTGGGCGTGCCGCCCGCCATCGGCACGCTCGCGAGCGTGCCGCCGGAGAACAACCACCCATACGCGAGGTCCTTCTTGCCGGTCACGAGAGCGAGCTCGCCCTGCGCGGAGAGGGACATGAGGCTCGCGTCGGGCAGTTCCAGCTTCTGCGACTCGGGGCCATCGGGCCGTGTCAGGAAGACGTGAGGCGGCTTGCCGTCCCAGCGCGCGCTGTAGACGATCGTCTGGCCGTCGGAAGAGAAGCGCGCCGCATCCACGAAACCTCGGCGAAAGGTGAGCCGCTGGAACGAGGGTTGAGAAGGTGACGGAGGCCTCCAGATCAGCCTGCCCGCGAGCAGGGATAAGGCAATCAGGGTCGCGACTCCGAGTGTCTTCCACACGCCGAAGCGAGGTCGAGAAGGAGTCGCGATCAGAGCTTCGCCCGAGCCCGCCTCGGTGAGCCGATCGCGGAGAGTGACGAGGTCTCGCGCGAGGTCCCGCGTGGCAACGTAACGGTCCTCGGGCTCCTTGGCCAGACACCGCTCCACGACCCACCGCACCGGCGCCGGAGCCTGTGGGACCCTCTGCGCGATCGGCTCCGGCTCCTCGTGCAGAATCGCCGACATCGTGTCGACCGCCGTGCTCTTCTGAAACGCTCGCCGTCCCGTCAGCAACTCGTACAGAACCGCGCCGAAGGAGAACTGATCGGATCGATAGTCGATCTCCTCCCCCGACACCTGCTCGGGCGACATGTAACCGACCGTCCCCAGAACGACTCCGGCTTGAGTCCCCGTCTCCGTGGGCGTCGACGTCTCGTCCTGGCCGGCAGGGCTCACTCGTCGCTTCGCCAACCCGAAGTCCAGGATCTTCACCAGCCCGTCCTTGCCCACCATGACGTTCTCGGGCTTCAGGTCCCGGTGCACGATGCCCGCTTCGTGCGCCCGAGCCAGCCCCTCGGCCACTGCCGCCCCGATCTGCAAGGCGCGCTTGACCGGCAGAGGACCCGACACGAGCAGCTCCCGCAGCGTCTTACCCTCCACCAACTCCATCGCGATCCACGACACACCATCCGTCTCGCCGATGTCGTAGACCGTGACGATCGAAGGGTGATTGAGCGCCGAGGCGGACCGCGCTTCCTTGGCGAACCGCTTCAGACGCTCCGCATCCGAAGCCAGCCGCTCGGGCAGCACCTTGATCGCCACCTCGCGGTCTAGCCGGGTATCCCGCGCCCGGTACACCTCACCCATCCCACCCGCACCGAGAGGGGTACGCACCTCATAGGGGCCGAGCCGAGATCCCGATTGGAGCGGCAAGGCGCCGCCAGAATACAGCGCGCCGACGCTCCGAGGCGAAATCGAAATCGCCTGACGGAGCCTGCTCCTCTCCGAAACCGTCAGGAGACGCCGAAGACTCTGAGGCCGGCCGGCTCGAATTTCGCGAAGTCGAGAGGGTTCGCGGTTGCCAGTTCGGCGTCGAGACGCAGAGCGGTGGCCGCCACCATGCAGTCCGCCAGCGTGCCGCGCCGCCTTCCCGAGAGGTTGAAGAGGCGCGCGGTCAGCTCTGCGTCTTCTGCGATGAAAGAGACCGGTTTTCCGAGCAGACGCGCCGCGAGCATGACGTGGGATCGATCGACCGGCCCGCACAGAAACTCGGCCCACCCGACCGCGCCGATGCCCACCGAGGCCCCTTCCGACAACCACTTCCGCAGCCTTCGGTCTTGAGCGGACCGAGGGACGAGCGACCGGATCAGAAAGCTCGTGTCGAGGTGGATCACCGTCCGCGCGCTTCCCGCCTCACCCCTGCCCACCGGCGCTCCTTCCGAACCCGCCCGGCCCACGCCCGGGCTCTGGCGGGTGTGAGTGCGAGCGCCCTCTGTAAGTCCTTGAGGGCCGCCACACCGTCGCTGCTGCGTGGGGGCTCCTGAGCGGCAGCCAGCCGGATCGCGCGGCGTAGCGCCTCCGACTTCGAAACCTTCCAGGACCGCGCGATCTCCTCCAGCGCCTTCACCGACGGGACGTCCAGGGCGTA
>DASXTI010000159.1:0-45096 GCA_036505535.1 Thermoanaerobaculia bacterium | reverse complement strand
GGGCAACCGGGATCGAACCGGCGACATCCAGCTTGGGAAGCTGGCGGCGTGGCAACCCGGCGCCGCCTGTGGAGAACGGCGCGCCGATCTGCCGAAAAGGCTTGACAAAGTCTAAACCAGGACGATATCCATAGCGTCCTGTGCGTCCGAACGTCCCCGAGTTGCTCCGCGAGCGCGGCATTCAGCCCTCGGCACAGAGGGTGGCTGTCGCGCAGTACATCCTCTTCACCGAGGAGCATCCGTCGGCCGATAGGGTGTGGGCGCGCGTGCGCAGCCGATTTCCGATGATTTCACGGGCCACCGTCTACAACACCCTGAACCTCTTCGTCTCGAAGGGCCTCGTCCGCGAGGTGCACCTCTCCCCCAACTCGGTCGTCTTCGATGCGAACACCGAGGCGCACCATCACTTCATCGACGAGGAGACAGGCCGCATCTACGACATCCCGTGGGAGAAGGTCGCGATGCGGAGCCTCCCGACGGTCGATGGATTCGAGATCCAGGACTACGAGGTCGTCATGCGGGGCCGCAAGACTCCTTCCGACGGAAGACGGCGACCCCGTCGTGGCGCCATGACGTCGCCGAGAGGAACCAACCCGCAGAAGAAAATGCTCAGAGAGGAGGAGAATCGTGCCCGATAAGGAACACACGAGGAGCGTCAGCGAAAGCGAGAGCCCCGCAATCCCCGCCCCGACTCCCAAGAGGGGCCGACCGAGGACGAACAAGGACTGGTGGCCGAACCAGCTGGACCTTTCGGTGCTCCACCACCAGTCGCACCTTTCCAACCCGATGGAGGACGACTTCAACTACGCCGAAGAGTTCCAGTCCCTCGATGTCGACGCGCTGAGGCGGGACCTCAGCGAGCTGATGACGATGTCTCAGGACTGGTGGCCGGCCGACTACGGCCACTACGGCCCGCTCTTCATCCGCATGACGTGGCATGCCGCGGGCACGTACCGCATCGCCGACGGCCGCGGCGGCGGCGGCGAAGGCCAGCAGCGCTTCGCGCCCTTGAACAGCTGGCCCGACAACGCGAACCTCGACAAGGCGCGGCGGCTGCTGTGGCCGCTCAAGAAGAAGTACGGCCAGAAGATCTCCTGGGCCGATCTCCTGGTCCTGGCCGGCAACGTGGCCATGGAATCGATGGGGTTCAAGACGTTCGGCTTCGGTTTCGGCCGGCCCGACGTCTGGGAGCCCGAGGACATCTTCTGGGGACCCGAGGACACCTGGCTGGGCGACGAGCGCTACAGCGGCGACCGCGACCTCGCCAAACCCTTCGGCGCCGTGCAGATGGGCCTCATCTACGTGAATCCCGAGGGGCCCGGCGGCAAGCCGGACCCGAAGGCCGCGGCCCGGGACATCCGCGAGACCTTCGCTCGCATGGCGATGAACGACGAGGAGACCGTGGCGCTCATCGTCGGCGGCCACTCGTTCGGCAAGACGCACGGTGCCGCCCCGGCCACCGCGAACGTCGGTCCGGAGCCGGAGGGTGCCGGCCTGGAGGACCAGGGCATCGGCTGGAGGAACAAGTACGAGACAGGAAAGGGCGCCCACACGATCACGAGCGGCCTCGAGGGCGCCTGGACCAACAACCCGACGAAGTGGGACAACGGGTTCCTCGAGAACCTCTTCAAGTACGAGTGGGAGCTGACCGAGAGCCCCGCCGGTGCGAAGCAGTGGAAGCCGAAGAATCCCGAGGCGCAGGGTACCGTGCCGGATGCTCACGACCCGAAGAAGCGCCACGCGCCCATGATGCTGACGACGGACCTATCGCTGAAGGTGGATCCGATCTACGCACCGATCGCGAAGCGCTTCCACGAGCACCCGGACCAGCTCGCCGACGCGTTCGCCCGGGCCTGGTTCAAGCTGCTCCACCGCGACATGGGGCCCCGCGCGCGGTACCTCGGGCCCTGGGTCCCGGAGCCGCAGCTGTGGCAGGACCCCATCCCGCCCGTCGATCACGAGCTGGTCGGCGAGCCGGACGTCGCGGCCCTCAAGCGCAAGATCCTCGACTCGGGTCTCTCCATCCCGGATCTCGTATCCACTGCTTGGAACGCAGCCGCCAGCTTCCGCGGCACGGACAAGCGCGGCGGCGCCAACGGAGCGCGCATCCGCCTCGCGCCGCAGAAGGACTGGGAGTCCAACGAGCCCGCTCGGCTGGCCAAGGTCCTGAAGACCCTCGAGCAGATCCAGCAGGACTTCAACAAGTCCGGCGGCAAGAAGGTCTCTCTGGCCGACCTGATCGTGCTCGGCGGATGCGCCGCGGTCGAGGAGGCGGCCCGGAAGGCGGGACACAACGTGACCGTCCCGTTCGCGCCGGGTCGCACGGACGCCTCGCAGAAGCAGACCGACGTGAACACCTTCGAGGTGCTCGAGCCGGTCGGCGACGGGTTCCGCAACTACGTCCGGCCCAAGGACCCGCTGTCACCGGAGACGCGTCTGCTGGACCGGGCCAACCTGTTGAGGCTGACCGCGCCCGAGATGACGGTCCTGGTCGGCGGTCTGCGTGCCCTAAACGCGAACCACGGGCAATCGAAGCACGGCATCTTCACCGACCGGCCGGGGACGCTGACCAACGACTTCTTCGTGAACCTGCTCGACGCCGGCACCGCGTGGAGGCCGTCGGCTTCGGCCGAGAACGTGTACGAGGGAAGCGATCGTGCCACCGGCAAGCCCCGGTGGACCGCCACGGCCGCCGACCTCGTGTTCGGCGCACATTCTCAGCTCCGCGCGCTGGCGGAGGTCTACGCCAGCGATGACGGGAAGGAGAAGTTCGTGCGTGACTTCGTGGCTGCCTGGAACAAGGTCATGAACCTGGATCGCTACGACCTCCTCGCCCAGGCCCGGAGCGCACGCCGGCGCGCGGCCGCGGCCTAGTTCCTAACCCGTACCGCTGCAGCAAACGCGGGCGACCCTCCGAGGGTCGCCCGCGCTCTGTTGTGTTCCGTTGCAGTGGTTCGTAGCGGCGGCGCGATGCGCCGGTTATTTCTCGATCGCGAGGCTGGGATCCGCCGCTCCACGCTCGAATCGACGATTCGCTCGCTGTACATCAGCAAACACCCCTCGATTTCTTCTCGAACCGCGAGGGTTCAGAGGAATGTGGAGCGGGCAACCGGGATCGAACCGGCGACATCCAGCTTGGGAAGCTGGCGTTCTACCGCTGAACTATGCCCGCACGCTGCGGATGATACCGAACCACCCAAGGTCGGGACAACTCGTTGCTATCGTGGCGGCGCCGGCGGCGGTTCGGCCTTCCTCAGGTCCTCGATCTCACTCACGATGGCGTCGACGAGGGCCTCCGTGACTCTCCTCCCCTTCTCCTTGGTCGCGAGAGTCGGATCTCCGAAGACGCCGGTGGGCGAATAGGTCAAGCCTTCCTTCTTCGGGTCTCGGGTGAGTCCGCCCTTGCCCGGGTGGTAGTCCTTGGCCGCCTTCGACATGTCGACATCCGAGGGGCTGATATAGAGGAGCATCGAGGTCTCGACCTCGTCGGCGTGGGTTCCGCCCTCCTGCTGGCAGACATCCCTTTCGATCGGCTCGAGCGCCTTGATCAGGTCGGTGTAGCGAAGGAGGATCCCGTCGGCGGCGAGCAGATCGGCGGCGGGCGCGAGGGCGCGAACCGTGGACACACCGGTGTTCAGGACGTAGAAGCGGCGGGGGCCAAACCGCGCCAGGCCGCGGCAGATGTCGACAACGAGATCGCGCGCCGTCTCGAGGCGCAGGCTCGTGGAGCCGGGATACTCCACGAACGCGGGATAGAAGTGATAGTTGACAGTCGGCGCGATGACGACGGATGCTCGCGCGCGGACGCGGTCTCGAAGATACTGGGCGAGGATCCAGTCGTTCTTGAGTTTCAGATGGGGGCCGTGCTCCTTGGACTCGGCCCCGATCGGGATGACGACGACCGTCTCGGGCTTCAAAGCCTTTTCGGCCTCGACCCAGCTCAAGTCTTCGAGCAGGATGCCCGGGCTTGCGGGCCTTTCCGCCGCCGCTCCGGGGCTTCCCGCCAGTAACAGCGCGAGCCCCGTTGCAAGGAGAGGCATTTTCATTCTCCCCGTCTCTCGGGATCCTGCCCCGCCGCGGCCCGGAGGAGCCGCAGCCCCGCGGCGATCTTGGGAATTCGGACCTTCGCGAAGAGACGGCCATTGACGAAGAGCACGGGGATCGAATCGGACCAGCGGCGTGCGATCTCGTCGTCCGAGTCGACGTCCACGATTTCCCAGTCGTGGGGCTCGTCTGTCAGCAGCCCGTCCACTTCCTCCCGCATCTGGTCGCAGAGACGGCAGTCGGGGCGCGAGAGCAGCCGGAGATGAATCATGTGGCGACGACGGGCTCGTCGGGATTGCGCGCGACGCGAAAGACGTAATCGAGACCGGAAAGAACCGTCACCGCCGCGGCCGCTCCGAAGGCCACGAGCAGGATCGCCCGCGGCCAGTCCCAGATGTTCGCGCAGAGCACGAAGAGGACCGTGACGATCTGCGTCACCGTCGTCACCTTTCCAGCCCAGGTCGGCGGAAACCGTTTCTTGCCCGAAGAGAGGATCAAGAGCAGCGCCACGAGAAGCATCAGGAAGTCGCGCGACAGCACGAGGACCGCCAGCCAGACAGGAACCTTGACTCTCGCCGGATAGGACGGGATTGCCAGGAAGAGATAAGAGGACATCAGCAGCAGCTTGTCTGCGATCGGATCGAGATAGGAGCCGAGGGCCGACTTCATGTCGAGGCGGCGGGCCAGAAACCCGTCGACGCCGTCCGAGATCCCGGCCGCAACGAAGATGGAGAGAGCGATCCCGAAACGCCCATCCGAGATCGACACCAGAAAGAACGGAAGGGCCGCCAGGCGGACGAGGGTGATGAAGTTCGGGAGCGTCCAGGGACCCTTCACCTTCGTCTCCACTCCTCCTCGCGGGCGCCGGGCGGGGTCTTCTCTGGAATCCAGACCGTGTGACCCTTGACCTTGATGAGCTTGCGATCCTCGAACTGTTTCAGCATCCGGGTGACGGTCTCCCGCGTGGCGCCGATCGAGTTGGCGATCTCCTGATGCGTCGGCCGGGTGACCGCGAAATATCCGTCCACGGCGGCGACCCCCGACTCGTCGGCGAGGCGAATCAGATAGTGGGCGAGCCGCCCGCCCACGTCGAGCAGCGCGAGGGACTCGATCACGTCGTTGGCGCGGCGCAATCTCGCCGAAAGGGTCTTGAGAATCTTCCTCGTCAAATCGAAATCGTGAGCGAGGACGGTCAGAAAGTCGTTCCGTGAGAGCACGACGAGCTCGGATTCCGCGAGAGCTGTGACCGATGCGCTTCGCGTCTCCTCCTCCAGAAGCGCCATCTCGCCGAAGAAGTTGCCGGCCTGCAGGTGCGTCAAGACGACCTCGCGCCCGTCGGGAGAGTCGACGAAGACCTTCACCTCGCCGCGCACCAGGACGAAGAAGAGATCTCCCGCCTCCCCCTCCCGGAGGATCGGCGTGTTTGCGGGATAGTGGCGCACGGAGGCGACCTGCGACAGGGACTGAAGCTCGGAGGCCTCGAGATCGGCAAACAACGAGACGCGTCGAAAGACGGAAGCGTCGATCATGATTCGCTTTCTCCCCCCGCCGAGAGCAAGGATCGGAGGCGATCGAGCCCCCGGGTAAATTCCGGACCGCTCATGGCCGGGCTGCCGGCCTCGAACAGCAACCCGCACTTCGCGGCCGCCCGAATCGTATCGGCGGCCGTCCGCGCGGATGCCGCGAAGCCCTGGAGGCAGCGCGGCGACCCCCGGGGCTTCGGCAGCACCGCCGACAGGCGCATGAGCCACTGCGCCGCGGCCCCTCGGGTCAACACGGCGTCGGGACGCGCGCGATGCGTATAGGAGTCGACGTCGATGAGTCCCAATGAGATCGCGCGCATCACGGCCCGGCTGTCCCTCCGTTCGAGGACGTCGCTCGCTACGATACCCGCTCTGACCTTCGCTTCGCGAACCTCGGGAAACATCCACCACGTTACGGACGCCGCCGCGGCCCGGGTCATGCGCTTGGCGCGCGCCGCCTGCCTTTCCGCCTCCGGCCAGTTGGCGATCCGGAAGGTCAGCCGTGCCTCCGCCGCCCGCTCCTCGAAGCGTGGATCTTGTGCGGAGAGCCAATCGAAGACCGCGACCGCCATGGCATCGTCCCCGACTTCGAGGGCCAGATCCCCGGCGCGTTCCTGCGCTTCCGTATCCAGTCCGCCCAAGGCAAGCGCCTGGCGATAGTGCTCGAGCGCCCGATCCTTCTCGCCGATCGCGCACTCCGCTCCCGCTGCTCGCGCAAAGACACCGGCGGAGCGGGAATCCCACGCCAGCGCCCGCGCAATTCGAGCCAGCGCCTCGTCTCGATGCCCGTCGGCCGCCGAATGCTCCGCCGCGGTGAGCAGCCATTCCGTGGCCGCGTCACGAAGCTTGTCCGCGCGGGCCTGGATTCCGATCCGCTGAGGCGCGAGGGCCACCGCGCGCTCATAGAGCTCGTATGCGCCGACCGGCTGGGCGATCCGAGCGCGGGCCTCGCCGCACGCGACCAGCAGAGGCGCCGTCGCCTCGAGATCGCCGAGCGCGTCGGCGCAGCGGTCGAGCGCATCGCCCGCGCGGCCCGCCATGATGAGTGTCTCGATCATACCGATCGTCGCGGCGCGCTTGGAAATGCCCTCTTCGGCGCGAGCAAACTCTTTCTGGGCGCCGGCCGTATCGCCGGCGGCGAGCGCGCGCCATCCGCGGCCGACCGCCTCGTCGAAAGGGCCCGCCAGGTCTTCCCGCGGATCGAGAGGGAAATGATCGCGAGGCGCCGACGGCGGGGGCGCACTGGCGCATCGAACCGCGACCACCACGAGAGCCGCCGGGAGAATGACGAAGAAGGAGAATCCGCCGCTCTTCATCCAGACGGGTCTCGGCAGCGCGCCGAGTGCTAGCAGGCCGTGGCCGTGAAAAAGATCACGTCCCCGATGGCAGGCTCTCGGGCCGGATCGAAGCGATGGCGTGTTTGTAAATCATCTCTTCCCGGCCGTCGACCTCGAGCACGAGGGCAAACTTGTCGAACCGGCGCAAGCGTCCCATCCGCTCCTCGCCCGAAGTCAGTCTCACCGTGAGGGGGACGTTGTCCTTGCGCAAGTTGTAGAAGAAGGAATCCTGTACGTTGATCGGGGTCTTGTTCATGGCCTCTCCTTCTCCCCCGTGTCGTCGAGGAGGGCGAGTGCCGCCGCGAGGGCCTCTTCCGGCGTCACCCAGTGCGCGTCGCGCTCCCGTGCGAACCAGGTCATCTGGCGCTTGGCGAGTCCGCGCGTCGCCGCTATGATCTGCTCCTCCGCCTCCTGCCTCGATATCCGTCCGAGTACCCAATCGGCCACCTCGCGATATCCAATCGCCTGGAAGGAATTCGATTCCGGAGCAAGCCCGATCGTAAGCAGCCGCCGAACCTCGTCGCCCCACCCCTTCTCGAGCATTCCGCGGACTCGATCTTCAATCCTAACATGGAGTTGCGCCCGTGTCGGACGCAAGCCGATTTTCAGGACGCGAAACCGCGAAGACCACGGATCTTTCTGGATGCTTCGAGACGAGGCGGGCGCTCCCGTCAGAAGAAGGATCTCCAGGGCTCGAAGGGTGTACTTGAGGTTTCCGACGGGGATCCTGCCGGCGGAGACCGGATCGTTGACGGCCAGGAGGCGGTGGGCCTCGTCGGCGCCGCGGCGCATTGACCAATCCGACAGAGCCCGGCGCAGGCGATTGTCGCGCGCTTCCCCGGGAGGCAGCCCTTCCAGAAGAGCCGAGATGTAGAAGCCGCTGCCGCCGCAAACGATCGGAAGCCGGCCGCGCTGCGCGATCTGCTCGATGATCGGACGGGCCTGGCTCGCCCAGCGGCCGGCGGAGAATGCCTCCTCGGGACCGGCGACATCGATCATGTGGTACGGGACCTCGGCGCGGTGCCGGGTCGATGGCTTGTCGGTCCCGACGTCGAAACCGCGATAGACCGCGAAGGCGTCGGCCGATACGATTTCCCCGCCGCGCCGTCGCGCGATCTGGTGGGCGATTTCGGTCTTGCCCGCCCCCGTTGGGCCGAAGACCACCAGAAGCGGGGACCGCGGGTCCGTCACGGCCGCGCTCCTCCGCGCCAGGTCAGGCGGGTCCGTCCCGGTTCGAGCTCGATCCGGCTGTCCGAGCGCAGATCCGTTCGAAGAACGAGAACACAGAAGCGTTCGAGGGTGGCCAGGGTCTGCGGCGCCGGATGACCGAAGCGGTTGCGGCGGCCGCAGGAGAGAAGCGCGATGCGAGGCCGCAGCACCCCGACGAATTCCGCGCTGGTGGAAGTGCGACTCCCATGATGGCCGACTTTCAGGACGTCGGCCGGAGAAAGCGCTCCCGCGTGAAGAAGATCCATTTCGGTCGGAATACCCGCATCGCCCGTCAGCAGGGCGGCCCTCCCGTCGCGCTCGAAGAGAGCCACGACCGACTGATTGTTGATGGCGTCGTTCTTGCGTCGGAAGCCGCCGGAGGCGAGTACGAGCAGTCGAGCGCCGTCCAGAATGATCGCGTCTCCCGCCGTAAGCATCCGCACCGAGACGCGGCGCTCGGCGGCCGTGGCCTCCAGACGCGCGTAGAGCTCGCCCTCGTCCTCGCCTGCGGAACGCAGGAGCTGCCCGACGGGCAGCTCCTCGAGCACGGCGAAGAGGCCGAGCGCATGATCCGGATGGGGATGCGTCAGCAGCACGGCGTCCAGGCGGGTCACGCCGCGGTCCAGCAACTTCGGAAGAAGCCGCGTGCGCCCGAAATCCGTAGCCGCAAGATCGAATGGTCCTCCGCCGTCGACGAGGATCGCCCTGCGTCTCCAACGCAGGAGTATCGCGTCCCCCTGGCCCACGTCGAGGGCCTCGATCGAGAAGCCGAGCCTCGGACCGTACGGTCCCCGCCGGACGGCGAGAAGAAAGAAGAGCGCTGCGGCGCCGATGGCAGCCAGCCGGCGAATGCGCCGCGGCGCGAAGACCGCCGCTAGAAGCAGCCCGCCGACGAGGCACACGAGCCCGAGCGGAGGCGTCGGACGGAGGAAAGCCATGCCCGCCGCGCGCTCCGCCAGCCGCTCCAGCCATCGGGCCCCTATCGCGAAGAGCGCCGTCAGCGGACAGGCCGGAAGTCCGACGGCGTCGCAGACGAGCAAAACCCCGCCGAGGCCGATGAGAGCTCCCGACAACGGGATGGACAGGGGTGCCGTAACCCAGGCCCCCGCGGCGACGAGGTTGAAGCGCCAGAAGAGGACCGGCGCCGTCGCGCACTCGGCCGCCAGTGCGACGGCGAGGCTCGAAAACAGCCATTCGGGCCTCTCGGGCAGCCACCCGCGGATCGGCTTCGCGAACAGGGCGATCCCGGCCACTGCGGCGAACGTCAGAACGGTTCCGACCGAAAAGATCTCCGCCGGCGCTGCGACGAAGAGAAGGATTGCCGACAGACCGATGGCCTGCGCGCTCGTGATGGGGCGCTCGAGGAGACGGGTCACGAGAAAGATCATGACGACGAGGCCGGCCCGCACGGCAGGAGGATTGGCCCCCCCGACGAGAACGAAGAGAGACACGGAGAGAAGCAGAAGACAATCGCGAGGCTTCCCCTCGATTCCCAGCATGCGCAAGAAAAAGAGGACGAGCCCGGCGGCCATGACGACGTGGAGGCCGGAGACCACCAGCAGGTGATACAGGCCGCCTCGGCGGTATCGGGCGACCATGCCGCGGTCGAGCTCCGAAGTCCTTCCGAGCAGAAGCGCCGCGAGAGGGCCGCGCACATCGCGCTCGAAGGCGGGACTTCCTCCTCCCTGCGCCTCGAGCGCGGCGAAGAGACGGCGATTCGGAAGCGTCAACAAAGAGAGGAGCGTGGAACCTCTCTTTTCGACCAAACGCGCGGTCTTCACCGACAACCGGAAGCGGGGCCACGGCAGGCCGATCTCTCTATCCGAGACGGGAAGTTCTTCGGGCTCGAGATGCCCCGTCATGCGCACGCGGTCTCCCCGATCGGCCACGGGTTCGACGGGCGTCTCTCCGGAGACGAAGACCACGACTTCCGCCCGGAAAGGCCGCCATTGGGCGCCGCTCCTCAATCGATCCGCGCGCAGGGTCGTCCGCGCCCGAGGCGGCCGGCCGCTCCAGAAGTCTTTCAGAACTCCTTCAATCAGATCGGCGCGCTCCGGAGATCCCGGGAGCCGCTGAAATTCTCTCTCCGCCTGCTGTCCCGGCGCGGCGATTCGCTCGCGCGCAATCGAGAAGCCAGCGCACGACCAGAACGCGAGGAACGCCAGTCGGCCGGCCACCCCTCGGCGCGGACCGAGGCGGTCGAGGAGCCCCATGGCGGCCAGGCTCATGGCGGCGAGCGCGACGGCCGCGAAGGTTCCTTCCCCGGACCAGGAGCCCAGAAAGATGCCCGAGACCAGACAGACCGCCGCCCTCGCCGCCGGCGCCTCGCCTTCGGCGAGGACCGGCCGGATCACGCGACGCGCTCGAGAGAGACCATCGCTTCGATCCGGTGCGTGAAAGCGAAAAGATCGTAGAGTGCCGCGCGTCGGATCTCAAACCCCTCCCGGCGGATCACCGAGAGGTCGCGCGCCAACGTGGCGGGATCGCACGAGACGTAGATGATAAGCCGCCCGGTGCGGCGGGCGAGGTCGTGCGACAGCGTGGAGCCGAGACCCGCGCGCGGAGGATCCGCAACGACGCACTCGAAGCGCCTCCCCTCCTCGAGGAACGGACCGACGTCCGAAGCGATGACGTTCCAGCGATCGCGATCGGGCCAAAGCTCGCGCGTCTTGCGCGCGTCCGCGACGGCGCCGGCTTCGGACTCAATCGAAGTGACACGGTGGCCTGCCGAAAGCAAAGCGCCGGCGAAGAGTCCGACTCCCCCGAACGCATCGAGCGCTTCGGAGGCGGAGACCCTGCGGGCCTCCTCCTCCACATCCGCGAAGAGGAGGGACACCAGATGCCGGTTAGCCTGGAAGAACGTATCGACGGAGACTGCGAAGGGGCGTCCTCCGACCTCGAGGCGGAGCGTCCGTGCGCCACGCTCGAGCAGGACTCCTCCCTCCGCGGTCTCGATGCGGACTCCGCCGAAGGATCCCGCCAGGATCTCGCCGAGCGTTGCTTGCTCCAAGGCGTTGCCGGAAACGCTCGCGCGAAGGAGGCGCCTTTCGCCGGCGATGTCCTCGAGGATCGCAACCTCCGAGACACCGGCACCGCTATCGGCAACCGCGGCCCTCAAGGCGGGAAGCACGGCGCGCGTTTGCCGCGAAACGGCCGCGCAATCCGAGGCGGGAACGACGCGGTGAGATCCCGGAGCGAAAAAGCCCAGCATGACCCCATCGCGCCGGCCGGCCACGTGAAAGCGGGTGCGCAGCCGATACCCCTCGGATGAGGGCGCAACCGGAAGCTCGCCGAAGAGGTCCGAATCGAGCTTTCCGATCCTCCGCATCGTCTCGAAGAAGAGCTCGCGCTTGGCGTCGCGCGCCGCCGAGGGCTCGAAGTGCGCCCAGTCGCAGCCTCCGCAGGGTGCATGGGGTGTCTCGAGCCGGTCGCGGGAGCGCTCCCGCACCGCGCGCAGGCTCCCCCGCCAGAAACTCCTTCTCACCTCATACACATTTGTCTCGACGAGCTCGCCCGGGAGGGCTCGATCGATGAATCCGATGCCATCGGCCGTCCGCGCGATGCCCTCGCCGGTGGGCGCGAGCTTCTCGATCCGAACGGTTCGGGTCACTGATTCGGGTTCCAGGTTTCAGGTTCCAGGTTCCAGGTTCGGGCCGCCTTGCCAAGTGCCTGAAACTTGGAACTTGCAACTTGAAACCTGAAACCTCTTCACAGCAGGCTCAACCTCGGCAAATCGAGCAGCTCCCTTACGCTTCGGCGCATCAACGCCCTGGCCGTCTTTTCGGCCGTGGCCGAGTCCATCCGGCCGATCGCGCCGGCGAGCCGGCGGCCGACGTGCCGGTCGAGCTCCGCGCGCTCGGACTCGGGGAGTGCTTCGGAGATCTCCCGTGCCAGGCGACGGTCGAGCCGGGCCAGCGAGGCCTCGATCTGCTCGGCGGTCTTCCGCGAAGTCGCCAGCCTCTGAAGCGAGCCGAGCGCCGAGTCGAACGGCGAGGCCAGATCCGGACGTCGAGCGCGGGCTTCCTCGAGACGCCGGGCGAGTCCCTCGAGAATCGCCTCGACGTCGGGCTCCGGCTCGGCGCCCGATCGGCCGCGGCCCCGGGCGGTTTCCGCACGTCGTTCCCAGGCTTCCAGCACGGCGTCGCGGCAGTAAGCCAGCGAGTTCACGCGTCCCACCGCGTTTCGCTGCTCGCGCCGGGTGAAGGCCTCGTCGATGCCCGACTCGACGACCTCGAGCGGAATCCCGAGCGCGTGCCACTCCTTCAAGAGCGCGAAGTCGCGGGGCGAGAGCAGGAAGGGGGTGCCGCGCCTTCGAATGAACGCGGCTTCCGCGGCTTCGTAGTAGCCCCTATCCTCCGCGGTTTCGCTCATCGACGAGGCGGAGCCCTTTGAGCGTCAGCAGCGGATCGACCTTCTCGATGCGTTCGGACCCGCCTCCGAAGAGCTCGGCGAGGCCCCCCGTTGCAATGACGCGGGGCTTCGCGCCGATCTCCGCGCCGATTCGGTCGATCATCCCGTCCACCAGCGCAAGGTAGCCGAAATAGAGGCCCGACTGGATCGAGCCGGCGGTCGTCTTGCCGACGACCCTGTCGGGCCGCCGGATCTCGACACGCCAGAGTCGCGCCGCCTTCTCGAAGAGGGCCTCGGCCGAGATCGAGATACCCGGCACGATGACGCCGCCGGCGTATTCGCCACGCGCCGTCACGACGTCGAACGTCGTCGCCGTCCCGAAGTCGACCACAATGCACGGACCTCCGACGCCTTCGAAAGCCGCGACCGCGTTGACGATCCGGTCCGCGCCGACTTCCTGGGGCACCTCGTAAAGGATCGGCATTCCGGTCTTGATACCCGGTTCGACGAAGAGGGGCTCTCGGCGGAGGATCTGTCGAAACGCCTGACGGATCGAGAACCGCAGAGAGGGCACGACGTTCGCGACGATGACGCGCATCGAGGCGAGCTCGGGCTCCGGGCCTGCGGCGAAGAGCCCGCGCACCGTGATCGCAATCTCGTCCGCCGTCGCGTCCCGGCGGGTCGTCAGCCGCCAGTGCTGCGACAGATCGTGGCCGTTCCAGAGCCCGAGCACGGTATTGGTATTACCGACGTCGACCGCGAGAAGCGGCTCTTCCACCGCGGCGTTCACCATCGGGCAACCTCGCCGGATGAGACGATCGCCTCGCCCGACTCCGTCCGGAGGCGCAAGAAACCCGAGGGATCCAGTCCCAGGTACTCGCCGGTGACCTCCTCGCCATTGCGCCGAATCGTGAGCCGGTCGCCCGGCCGGTGCAGCGAGGCAAGCTCCCACTCGCGCACCTCGTCGGCCCACCGCGGCTCCGCGAGCTCGGAATCGAGGCGATCGAGCAGCGCCTGCAGGAGTGGCGCGATCGCCGTGGCGCAGCCGGTCTCTTCCTCGATGGTCGTGGCGTTGGACACGCCCAGGCTTCCCGACCTTCCGCGGACGTTGACGCCGATTCCGACGGCGACATACGTCTCATCCCCCTGCGTGCGCGATTCGGCGATGATGCCCGCGACCTTGCGTCGCCGGGAGTAGAGGTCATTGGGCCATTTCAGCTCGATCGCCGCCCCGGTCTGCTCGCGGAGGACCTCTCGAGTCCAACGCGCCACGGCGATCGGGACGACGGAGAGCGGCTCCGCCTCGAGGGCCCTCCGCACGAGCGTGAGATAGATTCCCTGGCCCGTCGGCGCCGCCCAGTGGCGTCCATTTCGCCCGTACGCCGCCGGCTGCGCCTCGGCCGCGAGGACGGTGGCGCGCAGCGGTTGGGCCTCCTCGAAGTAAAGCTCCATCAGCTCACGGGCGAGCGCATTGGAGGAAGGAATCGAGTGGACGCAGATGCAGTTCTCGATGATGCGCCAGTGGTCGGGGTCGAGCAGTCCTCCGGCGAATGCGATCACGACTTTCCCAGCGCGGCCCGCTTCTCTTCGAGCTCGAGCAGGCGCCGACGCGCTTTCTCCACGATCGGCGCAGGAGCCTTCGCCAGGTACGCGGCGTTCTGGAGCTTGCTCGAAAGCCGGCCGACCTCGGCGTCGATCTCCGCGAGCGCCTTCTCGATCCGCGTGCTCGACTCGGCGGAGGATCCTCTTCGGACGAGGAGACCCAGGGTGAGTCCCGCGACGACGTCCTGAAGGACCCCGGAGGCGGCGGGGGCGAAGCGCACCTCCGAGAGGCGGGCCAGATGACGGAGAAGCGGCGCGAGCGTCTCGAGCGCGCGAATCACCGACTTGTCCGGCGATTTCGGATCGATCCAGAGCTCGACGGGCTCGGTCGGAGAAGCTCCCGACTCGGTGCGAAAGTTCCGCACGCGGGTCACGATCGTGCGAAGAGCTCCCACCGCGGCCTCGGCCGCGGGATCGCGCGGTGTATCGGTCCCTTCGGGGTAAGGCGCCACGATGAGCGTGCCGGAACGACCCGTCAGCTTCTCCCAGATCTCTTCGGTCAAGAACGGCATGAAGGGGTGGAGCAGCGCGAGGGAATCGGCGAGACACTTGCGCAGCACGCCGCGCGCGGTTCGCGCCGCCTCTTCATCTGCGCCGGCCAAGACGGGCTTGACCATCTCGAGGTATCCGTCGCAGAGCTCGTGCCAAAGGAAGCCGTAGATCTGCCCCGCCGCCTCGTCGAATCGGAAGCCCTCGAGGTGGCGATTCACGGCCGCCTCGGTCGCGCCGAGGCGCGAGAGGATCCAGCCGTCCGGGAGCGACAGCGATCGGCCCTCCAGCGAGTCGGGGACAGGCCCTCTCTCGAGCTGAACGAGGATGAAACGCGCCGCGTTCCACAGCTTCGTCGCGAAGTTCCGAGAGCCCGCCATGCGCCCCCGCTCGACCGATACCGACGGGCCCGAAGAAGCCGCCGAAGCGAGCGTCAAGCGCACCGCGTCGGCGCCGAACTCGGCGATGGCCTCGAGAGGGTCGATCACGTTTCCCCGGGTCTTCGACATCTTCTCGCTGCCCACGCGCACCAGGCCATGAAGGTGGACCGTGTGGAACGGCGCTCTTCCCGTGAAGCGCAGCCCCGCCATGATCATCCGCGCGACCCAGAAAAACAGGATGTCGTATCCGGTGACGAGAACGTCGGTCGGATAGAACTCTTCGAGGTCCGGCGTGCGGTCCGGCCAACCGAAGACCGAGAACGGCCAGAGCTGCGAGGAGAACCACGTGTCGAGCACGTCGGAATCCTGCTCGAATGCGCCCGAGCCGCAAACCGGACAGGCGGACGGGTCCTCGTCGGAGACGGTGACGTGCCCGTTTTCGCAGGTGAAGGCGGGAATGCGATGACCCCACCAGAGCTGGCGGGAAATGCACCAGTCGCGGATGTTTCGCATCCACGAGAAATAGGTCTTTCCCCAGGACTCGGGGACGAAACGCACGGCGCCGTCCTCGACGGCCCGGATCGCGGGCTCGGCGAGAGGCCTCACTTTCACGAACCACTGCTCCGAAAGATACGGCTCGATGACGTCGTCGGACCGCTGGCAGGTCCCCAGGTTGATCTCATACGGATCGGCGGCGACGAGGCGGCCTTCTCGCTTGAGACGCTCGACGATCCGTTTCCGGGCCTCGAAGCGATCGAGCCCGGCGTACTCGCCCGCCTCGGCGGTCATCCGACCGTCGGGGCCGATGACGACCACGGCGGGAAGGGCGTGGCGCTGCGCCATGCTGAAATCGTTCGCGTCATGCGCCGGAGTGACCTTCACGACCCCCGTTCCGAACTCCCGATCCACGAGGATGGCGTCCTCGACGATGGGGAGCTCGCGACCCACGATCGGCAGGACGGCGATCTTTCCACGAAGCCTCGTATTGCGGGAATCCTCGGGATGAATCGCGAGAGCCGTGTCCCCCAGCATTGTCTCGGGCCGGGTCGTCGCGACGATCGCGCCATCGGGCACTCCGGCGACGTCGTATCGGATCTTGTACAGGGTGCCCTGCGTCTTCCTATCGACAACCTCGAGATCCGAGACCGCCGTTCCGCATCCCGGGCACCAGTTGACGACGTACCGCCCCTTGTAAATCAGGCCGTCCCGATACAACAGGACGAACGCGTGTCGCACGGCGCGAGAGAGGTCCGGGTCGAGCGTGAAACGCTGGCGGCTCCAGTCGAGCGAGCAGCCCAGCCTGCGAAGCTGCCCGAGGATGGTGTCCCCCGCCTCCCGCCGCCAGGCCCAGACGCGTTCGATGAACTTCTCGCGTCCCAGTGCCCGCCGGTCCGTGCCTTCCTCGGCCAGGCGGCGCTCGACGACCATCTGTGTCGCAATACCGGCATGATCGGTGCCCGGAACCCACAGAACCCGAAAGCCCCGCATCCGTTTCCAACGCGCGAGGATGTCCTCGATGGTCCGGCCATACGCATGCCCGATGTGGAGCCGGCCCGTGACGTTGGGCGGCGGAATGACCATGACGAACCGGGGGGAGCCGGCGGCGCCCCTCGGCTGGAAGCGACCTTCCCTCTCCCAGACCGAGTACCATCGCTCTTCGAAGTGCGCCGGATCGAAGGTCTTCTCGAGACCTACCCGGCGCCCGGGCGGCGAGTCGACGACAGGCTTTTCAGGCATAAAAAAAGGGCCCAGGAGCCCTTTCATATATCAGAAGAGGGAGGCTTTCTATTCGATCCCGGCCTCCAGTTCCTTGATCCGCTGCTTGATGACGAGCTCCGCGACGTCGGGGATCACCTCCCAGGCGATCTCTCGGACGATCCGCTCCGATAAGCGCTCGACGACGCGCGAAGCGAGTCGATCGATCTCGTCGTCGGTCAGCTCGCCGCCGGCGCGAGAGACCGAGGAGAGCATCTCCTTCAACTGCGGAATCGAAGTGGTTTGCGCCAGAACCTCGATCTCCTTGGAGACCGGAGTCGCCTCTTCGGCCGAAGCCGGCGGCTCTTCCGCCGGAGGTTGAGGCTCCGGCCCGAAACCGGGAGGCTCGAAGAGCCTTCCCGAGATCGGAATCTCGGCCGTAGGTTCTTCGGCTTCCAGTGGCAGAGCCGTCTCATCAGTGTCGCGGGGGACTTCGATCTCTTCGGTGTGCTGCAGCGACGCAAAATCGTGCGAGAGCGGAATCTGCTGCGTGGGAGCCTCGTCGGCCCGCATCGGCTCGGCCGGAATCGGCCGACGAGAGGCCGAATCGTCGGAGGCAAAAGGAATCGGTTGGAGGTCGGGCTCCGGCTCGCGCGGAACCCAGAAGGGAGCGGGGGCGGAGGACGGCGGCCGAGGCTCCTCGACCGTCGGACGCTCCGGCTCGTCGTGTAGCCAGCTCGCCAGCGACTCGCGGGAAGACGACGGCTCGGCGGCGACAGGCTCGCCCGGCTCTTCCGGCTCCTCCTCGGTTTCCATCGCGGACTCCTCCGCGGGCGGGAACTCGGGATGCGCCTTCTCGAAGGCCGCGATTGCGGACTCGACATCGGCCCGCCCATACTCTTCTTCGAACATATCGGCGCCGCCGGCGATCGCCGGAGGGGTGTGGATCGAGGCGGTGAAGTCCTCGGCGGCGAACCCCGTTTCCGCCGCCGGGCGCTCCGAGACGGAAGACACCGGCGCCGGATTCGTCATGATCGGGATCGCGGCCGTGGCCGCGGCGGAAGGCGTTTGCTCCGGGGCGCGGGCCAGAAGCGCTTCGACCTGTCTCAACAGCTGCTGCGAGTCGAAAGGCTTCGAGACGATCGCGTCGCACCCCAGACGTTCGGCGCGGTCCCGGTCGAAGGGCTCGAAGGTTCCCGAAAGCAGGACGACGGGAATGTGCGCGGTAGCGGGATTGGCCTTGATCGCCTCACAGACTTCATAACCGTTCTTCTCCGGCATGACCACGTCGGCGAGGATCAAGTCCGGCATCTCCTCGGACGCCTTATCGAGCGCACGCTGTCCGTTGGAAACGCAAAGCAAGTCGTATTCGCTGTCGGAGAACGTCAACTCGACGACTTTCTGGATGGTGAGGCTGTCGTCGGCCAGAAGGATCTTCTTTGCCACTCGATTAACCTTCGTTAGATCAAAAAGTTACACCTGCAGGGTCAGTCCTGTCAACTCGCCTCGCCCCAGACCGCCGCGAGATAGCGTCCGGGCGGGCGCCGGCCGATCGAGCCGGCCAGAAATCGGGATGCCTCGACGACTTTCGCGAGCGTGACGCCGGTTTGGATCTCGAGCCCCTCGAGCAAGTAGAGAAGGTCCTCGGTCGCGAGGTTGCCCGACGCCCCCGGGGCAAACGGACAGCCGCCGAGTCCGCCCGCCGACGCGTCGTACGTCGTGACGCCGCACTCCAGGCCCGCGTAAACGTTGGCCAGCGCGGTGCCTCGCGTGTCGTGAAAGTGCAGGGCGAGCACGCCGCGCGTCACGCCCGACTCATACAAAGTCTCGATCACCTCGTAGACGCCCCGGGGCGTCGCAACGCCGATGGTGTCCCCGATGGAGATCTCGTCGACCGGAAGATCGAGCAGCTTGTGAACCACCTCCCGGACGGCCTCGGGAGCGACACTGCCCTCATAGGGACAGCCGAAGGCCGTCGAGACGTAGCCGCGGACGCGAACCTTCTCTTCGCGAGCCCGCGCCACGACCGGGCGGAATCGCTCGATCGATTCGTCGACCCCGGCGTTGATGTTCTTGCGATTGAACGTTTCGGTCGCGGCCGTGAAGACCGCGATCTCGCGTACGCCGGCGGAAAGCGCCCGTTCAAGCCCCCTGAGGTTCGGCACGAGAGCGGGATAGCGGACGCCACTGGCCGGATGGATGAGTCGATAGAGAGCCTCGGTGTCGGCAAGCTGCGGAATCGCCTTCGGCGAAACGAAGGAGCCGACCTCGATGGCCGGCAATCCCGCGTCGGTCAAGCGGTCGACGAACTCCGCGCGAACCGAAACGGGCAGCGTTTCCGCCTCGTTCTGCAGCCCGTCTCGGGGACCCACCTCGTAGACCGTGACCCGCTCGGGTAGGTGCGGGTGGCGGATGGCATGCTCTTCCCAAGGGTCCATTTGAGACGACATTATGCCGCCGGTTGGCGGTTGGATCTTACGAGATCTCGGCCAGCTCCACGCCGGCCTCGACGAGATCCCCCTCGCGAACGTGCAGCTTGCGGAGGACGCCCTCTCGGGGCGCCCGAATCGAGTGCTCCATTTTCATCGCTTCCAGCGTGAGAAGGATCTCGCCACGAGCGACCCGTGAGCCCGGGAGAACGAAGGTCCGCCGCACGCGCCCCGGCATGGGCGAGACCAGATCGCCCGCGTGGTGGCCTTCCCCCGCGGCCGGCTTCCCGCGCACTCGCTCGAACTGATGCGCGACGCCCTCGCACCAGACGAACACGCGATCTCCATCGCGGGCCGTGACCACGGCGTGAGAGCGACCGGAGATGACGATCGCCTCGAGCCGGCCATCGCGCTCGGAACGCTCGAATGCAATCCGACGATCTCCCACCACCGCGGCGCCCTTCTCCAGCCGGACCTCGCGCGTCTCGCCGCGGTGACGCAGCCGCACCGAATTCAAGATCCGATCCTCCAGGCCGGTAACTCATTCCACGGATCCGCCGACGTCGATGGCGCGCCCGCGGCGGGCATACGCGAAGGCGATTCCGCCAGGGCCGCGGCGATCCATGCCGCCTCCGGCGGCGACGTCCGGATCGCGTCTCGCGGCAGCCGGTCCAGGAGATCGGTCGCGTAGCGGCCGGATCGAAAGTCATCCGAGGAGATGAGAAGGGCGAGGAGCGGCAGGTTTGTCTCGACGCCGAGAACGATCCACTCCGACAGTGCCCGCCGCGCGCGTCCGATCGCGGAGGCGCGATCCTCCGCCCTCACGATGAGCTTTGCCAGGAGCGCGTCGTACTCCACGCCGACGGCGCTTCCCTCCTCGACTCCCGCGTCCACGCGAACGCCGGGACCCGACGGCTCCCGATACGCGAGGATCCGGCCGGAGCGCGGCAGGAAGTCGAGCGGGTCTTCGGCATAAAGGCGCAGCTCGATGGCGTGGCCCCGGGGCCGCAGCGTGCCGTCCGTCCAGGACGCCGGCAGCGGCGCTCCCTGAGCAATCTCCAGCTGCGCGCGGACGAGATCGCAGCCCAGCGTTTCCTCGGTGATCGGATGCTCGACCTGCAGGCGCGTGTTCATCTCGAGAAAATAGAAGCGGCGATCGGAATCGAGCAGGAATTCCACCGTGCCGGCTCCGCGATAACCGACGGCTCGGGCCGAGGCCACGGCCGCGGCGCCCATCGCCTCGCGCAGGGCCGCATCGAGGATCGGACTGGGGGTTTCCTCCAGAAGCTTCTGGTGGCGGCGCTGAACGCTGCACTCCCGTTCGAAGAGATGCACGAGACCACCCGCGGAGTCTCCGAAGACCTGAAACTCGACGTGGCGGCACCCCTCCAGCAATCTCTCGAGGTATACCGTGCCGTCTCCGAAGGCCGCCTCCGCGAGGCGCCGCCCCTCCGCGATCGCGGCCGGGAGGTCTTCGGCGCGATCGACGCGCGACATTCCTTTTCCGCCGCCGCCGGCTGAAGCCTTGATGAGGAGGGGAAATCCGAGCCGCCGGGCCTCCGCCCGCAGACCGGCATCGTCGACGAGCTCCGGGCGCGATCCGGGAACGACGGGCACTCCCGCGGCCTCCATTCTGGCCCGCGAACGGAGCTTGTCTCCCATCTTCTCGATCGCCTCCGGAGCGGGGCCGACCCAGATGATGCCGGCCGCATCGACCGCTCGCGCGAATCCCGCGTTCTCCGAGAGGAACCCGTAGCCGGGGTGGATAGCGTCCGCTCCGCTTCCGCGCGCGGCCTCGAGCAGCCGCTCCGTCGACAGATAGGTCTCGGCCGGGCCTCCCGGACCCAGGGAGACTGCCCGGTCGGCTCTGCGGACATGAAAGGCGGCGGCGTCCGATTCCGCATACACGACGATCGATTCGATTCCCATCTCGCGGGCCGTGCGGGCGACGCGGACCGCGATCTCGCCACGGTTGGCGATCAAGAGGCGCTTCATGGTTAGGTCAGATTTTCGATTTTAGATTTTGGATTTTAGATTTTAGATTACGGAAGTTCGAGTCCTCCAATCCAAAATCAAAAACCCAAAATCCAAAATCACTTCTCTCTTCCTCTCTTCCCCGCCTCCCAATCGTCCCATAGTCCGTACGTCTTCATCTGCTCGTTGAGCCTCGCCTTCTCGAGGATAGAGGCGATCTCGGCGCGGCTCTGTCGGCGGCCCAGGGGCGAGGACGCATTGGCGATGCCCGCGACGGCCACGGCCGCCACGGCCGCGTTCTTTCGCGCGAGCTCCGCATCGACCTTGTCGAAGGTGTCGGACTCCGCGTGGTAGTCGGCGAGATAGCGCTCGGTCTCCTGGTTGGCCACGAGGTTCGGCACGCCTTCGAGCAGGAAGTCGAAGTTGTCGGTGCCCAGCAGCGCTTCGTCGTTGGGCGTGTCCGCGCCCCACGGTGCGACCGGCGCCAGGATCGCCTTCAGCGGCGCGTCGAGCTCCGGACGCCCATTGCTGAAGTACCCGACGATCTTGCCGTCGCCGATGTCGTGGATGACGACCGCGACGTGCTGATCCAGCTCGTCTCGATGCTTCCGAACGTATCCGAGCGAGCCGAGCAGGCCCGTCTCCTCGCTGGTGAAGAGAACGAAACGGATCGTCCGTTTCGGGCGCGGTCCGGCGGCGATCGCTCGCGCCACATCGACGACGAGAGCGCAGTTCACCCCGTTGTCCAGCGCGCCGGTTCCCAGATCCCACGCATCCAGGTGCGCGCCGAGCAGGACGATTTCCTGCGGCTTCTCGCTCCCCCGGACCTCGGCGACCACGTTGCGCGGCTCCCACGGCCCGCCGATTCTGTTCTGGATGTCGAGCGTGACCTTCAGCGCTCGTCCGGCATCGAGCAGCCGCGCCAGCCGCAGCCCGTCTTCCCGGGCCGTTTGCGCCATCGGAATCGGCGCAATCGACCCCCACGTGATCGTATGCCGGTACATCAAATCGCGGGGGCGGGTCGAGAGGAAGAGGATCGCGGCCGCGCCGTGGTCGACCGCGGCGTGCATCATTTCCGGGGCCGCGAGATATTCGGCGAAGAGGTCGTCGAAGGACTTCATCGGATTGGACCGAACCAGCACGATCGCGCCCTTCGCTCGATCGCCGAGCTTCTCGAAGTCGGCCTTCTTTCCACTTCCGGCATCGACGAGCGGAGCCGTGAGGGCGCCCGCGGTCGAAGGAGCGAGCGCGAAGGAGACAACACGAATCGGAAAGGGGATGGGCTCGGAGACGGAGGCGGATGCGGAGATCGCTTCCCACCTCGCCGGCACGGGGTACGACTCGAGCTTCACGGTGTCGACGGCGGCGCGCTTGAAGGCGTCGACGGCCCACCGCAGAGCTTTTTCGTAGCCCGCGCTCCCGGTGACGCGGCCGCCGATCTCGTCGGTCAAGACGCGCAGGTCCGCCTCCAGCCGCGAGGAGGGGCCGATCATTCTCTGGATGAGCACGGCCGCCGAGTCACCGGACGCCCGGGGTGGCGGTAATGACTGAGCCAGTGCCGCCGAGACGCACAAACCGAGCGCCGCCGCGAGGGCCAATAGACGCCGCATGCCTTCTCCTTCAGTCAGGCGGCGCGTCGGCCGGCTTTTCGGCTTCGGGAGGGGTCGGGGGCTTCCGGCGCGCGGCCTCGTCTTCGAACTGGTGGCCACAGAAGTAGCATTTCACCGGCGCTCCGGGCAGGTCATCCGGACGCCAGGCAAAGAACACCTTGCCGCACTTCGGACAGACCTGCCGACGCTGCGTGCCTCTCATTCCTCGGGCTCGGAAGCCTCGATCTCGAAAGCCCAGGACGGCCGCCGCTTCTCGAGAAACGCAGTTAATCCCTCCTTGGCTTCTTCCGAGGCGCGGCGTTCGGCGATCGTCCGAACCGTCAGCGGCATGGCCTCCTCGGGACTCTTTCCGGTCACCTGCTCGATCAGCCGTTTGGCGACGCCCACGGCTTCGGGTCCCGAGGTCAGCAGCGAAGCGATCCTCCGTCGGCCTGCCGCCTCGAGATCCGCCGGGGGCACGACCTCGTGGATGAGCCCGATCCGCCGTGCTTCGAGGGCGTCGAAGCGGTCCCCGGTCAAGAACAGGTCGCGTGCGGCACGAGGCCCGATCGCGCGAAGGACGTAGGGCGAAATGACCGACGGGAGGATGCCGAGCTTGACCTCGGCCAGCGAAAAAACGGTGCCTTCGGCCGCGATCGCGATGTCCGCGGCGGCAAGCAAGCCCACGCCGCCGCCGATCGCCGCGCCGTGCGCGAGCGCGATCACGGGGCGAGGAGACGTGTCGATCGACCGAAGCATTTGCGCCATGCGCTCGGCGTCCGCTTCGTTCTCGGCGCGCGAGTAGTCCCCCGCCCTGCGCATCCAGGCGATGTCGGCGCCGGCGCAGAAGGAAGGCCCATCGCCCGAGAGGACCACGACGCGCACCTCGGGGCTCTCCGCGAGGCCCCGGAATCCCCGAGTCAGCTCTTCGATGAGGACTTCGTCGAAGGCGTTGCGCGCGTGCGCGCGAGAGAGAACGACGCGCACGACGGGACCGCGTCTTTCGAGACGAAGGCTCTGGTAGCCGCCGGCGCTCATGAAACGCCCGACAGGTGGCCGGCGAGGTTGAGCGGCACGACGATGTCTCCTCCCTTGAGGCGGATGACGAGGCGCCCCTGGAGCCGGACGTCCACCTCGCCGCCCGAGAGCACCGCCCTGCCGGCCGCCGAGATGAGCTCGGCGTGATCGATCTCGATCGGAAGCGTCAGGACGTTCTTCTGCGCGGGGTGAAGAATCATCCCGCGCGTTCCTCCGTCTCCGACCTCGCGGCTGTTGGCGAGGAGCGCGTACCTCGTCTCGGCGATCTTCAGCGGAAACGAGAAGGGATTCCGCACCGACAACTCGGCTCTGGCTTCGCTTGAAAGCAACGACATTCGGGTCAGCGCGACGTGCGAGAGTCTTAGAAAGTCGGCCAGGGTCTCGCGGCTTCCGTCGACCTCGACTTCTTTCCAGGTTCGCGTGCCCGTCCATACCCGAGGCGCACCGCCGACGGACCCGCGAAGCCGATACGCGAAGGACTCGGGACGGAAACGATCGGCCCAGTCGCCGGGCACGTCCGCATATCGCACGATGACCGGCAGCTTCCATTTCCCGTCGGAGTGCGACACGTTGCCGGTCACCAGCAGCTCGGCCGAGGAGCCGTTGATCGCGAGAGATCCCCGAAAGGATCCCGGCGAGAGCTCCGAGGCCGGTCCGGAAAGCGTGACGCGAAGCTGCGTCTCTCCCTCGACGTGGAGAGCGAACCCGAGGGACGCGGCCGAAAGCGCGAGCGACAGGAGGAGAACGGATGCCCCGGCCACGTTCACATCCGGAAGACGCCGAACTCCGTCTCCGGAACCGGCGCATTGTACGCGGCCGAAAGCGCGAGCGACAGCGCCGCCCGCGTCTGCGCGGGATCGAGCACGCCATCATCCCAAAGGCGAGCCGTCGAGTAATAGGGGCTTCCCTCGACCTCGTACTTCTCACGTGTCGGCCGCTCGAACTCGGCGAGCTCCTCCGCGCTCATTGCGGCCCTGCCGGCACGGGCGAGCTGCTCCTGCTTGACGGTCGAGAGCACCGACGCCGCCTGCGGGCCGCCCATCACCGAGATCCGGGCATTCGGCCACATGAAAAGGAATCGCGGCCCATACGCGCGTCCGCACATGCCGTAGTTGCCCGCGCCGAATGAGCCACCGATGATGACCGTGAGCTTCGGCACCGCCGCATTGGCGACGGCGTGAACCATCTTCGCTCCGTCCTTGGAGATTCCGCCTCGCTCGTACTCTCGGCCGACCATGAACCCCGTGATGTTCTGCAGGAAGAGGAGGGGCACCTTTCGCCGGGCGCACATCTGGATGAAGTGCGTCGCCTTGAGCGCGGACTCGGAGAAGAGGATCCCGTTGTTGGCGACGACGCCGACGAGGAACCCGGACAAGCGCGCGAACCCGCAGACGAGCGTCGTCCCGTAGCGCGCTTTGAACTCCTCGAATCGAGAACCGTCCACCAGGCGCGCGACGACTTCGCGGACGTCGTAGGACTTGTGCACGTCGCGCGGCAGCACGCCGTAGATTTCCTTCGGGTCGTAGGCCGGCTCCTCCGGCTCCTCGCGGTCGGCCGGCAGAGTCTTGGTCGCTCCGAGGTTGCCGACGATGGCACGGGTGGTCTCCAGGGCGCTCGCGTCGTTCTCGGCGAAGTAGTCGGCCACCCCGGAGATGCGAGTGTGCACGTCGGCGCCGCCCAGGTCTTCGGCGGAGACGTCCTCGCCGGTCGCCGCCTTCACGAGCGGCGGTCCGGCGAGAAAAATCGTTCCCGTGGCCTTGACGATGACCGCCTCGTCCGACATCGCGGGCACGTAAGCACCCCCGGCGGTGCAGGAGCCCATCACGACGGCCACCTGCGGAATTCGCTTCGCGGACATTCGCGCCTGGTTGTAGAAGATTCGGCCAAAGTGTTCCCGGTCGGGAAAGACGTCGGCCTGGAGCGGGAGGAAGGCGCCGCCGGAGTCGACGAGATAGACGCAGGGCAGACGGTTTTGCTCGGCGATCTCCTGCGCGCGAAGATGCTTCTTGACGGTTATCGGGAAGTAGGTCCCCCCCTTCACGGTCGCGTCGTTGGCCACGACCATGACCTCGCGTCCGGAGACCCGGCCGATCCCCGTCACCAGACCCGCGCCCGGCGCTTCACCGTCGTACATGCCGTGAGCCGCCAGCGGCGAGAGCTCGAGGAAAGGGGAGCCGGGGTCGAGCAGCGCGTCCACGCGCTCGCGAACGAACATCTTCTTCTGCTCCGCATGCCGCTGCCGTCCGGCTCCGCCCTCGCGAGCCCTCACGAGCTCGCGGCGCAGCGCTTCCACCAACGACTCCATCACGCGAAATCGCTCCCGGTACTCCTGCGATCCGATGTCGATGTGGCTGGGAAGCGGATCCATGCCCTACACGGTCGCCATACGGGAGACGGGAGACGCGAGACGAAGCGCAGGCAACTGGGTCCTCGTCAGATGTCTTACGTTTCCCATCTCACGATTCAGCCCCGACCTTCTCTCCCGCCTCTCGCCGTATGTAGTCCACGAGGGTCCGTGTCGTCGTTCCGGGCAGGAAGATCTCCTTGATACCGATCGCCTTGAGCCCGGAAATATCCTTATCGGGAATGATTCCGCCTGCGACGACCAGGATATCGTCTCCGCCGCGCTGCTTCAGCAATCGCATGATCTCCGGAAAAAGGACGTTGTGGGCGCCCGAGAGGATCGAGAGTCCGATGACGTCCACGTCCTCCTGAATCGCGGCGGCGGCGATCTGCTCGGGCGTCTGGCGCAGCCCGGAATAGATGACCTCCATACCGGCATCCCGCAGCGCGCGGGCGATGACCTTGGCGCCGCGGTCGTGCCCGTCGAGGCCCGGCTTGGCGATGAGGATGCGGATGGGTCGGGACATCGGCAGCCCGGGAGTTTATCAGTCGACGATCGCCACGGGATCGCCGACGCGCATGCGGTTGCCCGTCAGAGCGCGGGCATACACACCGATCACGCCTCCGCGGGCGCGGGCGATCGCATTGAGCACTCCCGGCGCCCGTTCCGGGGTCTCCGCGTCGAGGCTCGTGACGATGCAGCGCTCGCACGGCTTGACGATCTCCAGCATGACGTCGCCGATCCAGAGCTGCCGGCCGATCCAGCGGTCCTCTTCGAAAGCGCGCCCGTCGGGCAGGTCGAGGAGAAGATTCGAGCGGAAACGAATCGGCTCCAGCGGACCGCCGTACTGCTTCTCGAGAAAGCGGACCGTCGGAGCCGACAGCACGTGGAGCGGTGCGGGATCGCTCTCGAGGTCCGGCCGCGCGCGCAGCCGCACGGGTCGGTTACAGCGCCGCGAGACATCCTCGATCCAACTGCGGTCCGCCAGAGGGACTTCGTTCCCGTCGGGAGTCTTCACGCGGATCCACGGCTCCAGGTCGCTCCCCCGAACCATGGAATCGAGATATCGGACTTTGTAACGGAGGAGGAAGGGAGCGCTGGTGACCGTCAGCGCAACCCCCTGCTCGATGTCGAAGACGTCGTAGATCCGGTCGCCGACGAGGCCCGCGCCAAAGACGAGCGCCTCGTCGGGAGCTTCACCGCCGAGCGATCGGACGGGAAAACGCCGCAGCCCGGAAAGCTGTCCAATGACCTCGGCAAGTTCCATGGAGTGAGGGGCAAATCTAATGCACCGCCGAAGTTTCGACAACCCGAAGGATGCGGTCGTCACCGGAATGTGGCCGTCCGCGCCCATCCCGATTGCTGGTGGCGACGTAGAGGGCGCCGTCTGGCCCCGAGACCACGTCCCGGAGCCGTCCGTAAACGCCGGAGAAGAGCTCCTCGGTCTCCGCGACGCGGCGCGGATCGGCCGGATCGAGCCGGACGCGGATCAATCGCTCGCCGCGCAGCGTCGCGAAGAAGAAGTCTCCCTTAAACGACGGCAGCTGGCCGCCTCGGGAGAAAGAGGCGCCCGAGGGCGCCACGGCGGGCGTGTACTCGAGCAGCGGCGGGACGAGACCTTCGCGGGTCTGGCGGTGGTGAACGATCGGCCAACCGTAGTTCTTGCCGGCCTCGACGATGTTGACTTCGTCGCCACCCCCGGGACCGTCGAAGCCCGAGGGCCCGTGCTCGGTCTCGAAGAGAAGTCCCGAACGCGGATCCCAGTCGAGTCCCTGGGAGTTTCGGTGGCCGAAGGAATACACCGGAGAGCCCGGAAACGGGTTGTCGGCCGGAATCGTCCCGTCGGGATTGAGGCGGAGGGTCTTTCCCCCGAGCGACTTCAGATCCTGCGCGATCGCTCGCTCGGTCGCGTCCCCCGTGGTGATGTAGAGCTTGCCATCCGGCCCGAACCGCAGACGACATCCCGCGTGATATTGGGCGGCGGGGAGGCCCTCGATGAGCACCATGCGTTCCGAGAGCGCCGTGCCGTCGTCGCGATAGCGCGCGACCCGGACCCGCGTGCCCTTCGAAGTGTCGTAGGCGTAGGCGAGATAGAGAAGGTGCGTCCGGCTGTAGTCGGGGGCGAGCGTGGTGCCCATGAGGCCGCTTTCTCCGCTCGCCTCGACGTCACCAATCACGGCGAGTGGAGCGGCCGCAAGCCGGCCATTCGCGACGACGCGTACGCGGCCCGGCCGTTCGGTGACGACAAGCCGGGTCGGCGAACTGAAAGCCATCGACCACGGGACTTCCAGGCCCGAGACGAAGGTCTCGACGCGCAGCGTCGCACCCGACTTCGTGGTGAAGGTCCGGACGGCGGATTCCGGAGGCGCCGGACCTCCGCACGCGGGCGCCCCGAGGCCCAGGGCCAACGCCACGGCGAGGCAAGTCTTCGGCATGCCTACGTTCTTCTCCGCAGCGGCAGCCGAACGGCCAGGGCGTCCCAGGCGCGGCGACGGTGGGAAATGCGGTCCTTCTCCTCAGCGGCCATTTCCGCAAAGGTCCGATCCCCGCCCTCGGGGATGAAGATGACATCCCATCCGAATCCATTCGTCCCGCGGGGCCCGGCGGCGATCTGCCCCGGCGTCTCTCCCCGGGCCGTCACGATGTCCCCTCCGTCGCAGTAGGCGATGGCGCACGTCGCGGTCGCGCTGCGGTCCGGAAACGGATCGAGCATTCGCGCCAGAGCCGGCACCCCCGCGCTTCTCTCGAGCCATTTCACCAGCGCCCCCGGAAAGCCGCCCCACGCTCGGATCGAAAGGCCGCTGTCTTCCACGAGCACGGGCCGCGAGAGCATTTCGTAGGCGGTCCGCGCCTTCGCTTCGACGATCTCGGAAGGATCGAGAGCCTGCCGCTCGGACAGCTCCAGGTAGAGACGCTCGATTTCGAAGCCGAGACGCTCCGCCTCCCGCGCCTTCTCGGGTCGGCTCGTGACGAAGACGACAGGGAGCGTGCCCATGGCGCGATTCTGTCACGGCACCGCCGAAGACGACAGCGCAGGTTTCGCCCTCCGCTCGGAAAAACGGAACCACGGCCGGTGGGGACGCCGCGGCGAATCTGATATATAAGCAGTTGCTTATATGTTTCCAGACTTGCCGGTTCCGACCTCCGATTCTTCCGCCGAGGCGGCCGGAGCGCAGCCGATCACCCTGTAGAGGGGGACCTGTGTCGAGAGCCCCTTCAAGGCGAAGAAGCCGAGCTGCGCGCAGCTGTAGCGCTCGCGAACGGCGTCCCAGGTCGCCGGGCCGATGACGATGTCTCCCGGCTGGGCGACGAACTCCTCGAGGCGCGCCGCGACGTTGACCGCGTTCCCGAGCACCGTGTAGTCGACGCGCCGCTCCGAGCCGATCTCGCCGACGATCGCCTCCCCGGTGTTCAGCGCAATCCGGACCTCCAGCGGCGGCTCTCCCCGCTGGGTGCGCTCCCTGTTCCACTCGACCATACCCTCGCGGATCTTCAGCGCCGCCTCGACCGCCCGCAACGCATGGTCGGGCTGATCGATCGGGGCGCCGAAGAATGCCATGACCGCATCCCCGATGAACTTGTCGATCGTGCCGCCGTCGGAGAACACGGCTTCGGAGGCGAGCGTGAAGAACTCCGTCAGAAGGCGCGCGAGCGTCTCGGCGGGCATCTTCTCCGACCAGGTCGTGAACCCGACGAGGTCGGCGAAGAGGATCGTCACCACCTTGGTCCGCGCCGCCTTGAGATCCCCGGTCGCCGTCACGTCGCTGATGATCTCCTCGACGACTTGCGGAGAGTGGTATCGCTCGAGCCGGCCGCGGATGCGCTTCTCCTCGACCACGCGCTCGTGCAGGCGCGCCCGCTCGATGGCCACAGCGGCGAAGTTCGCCAGCGCGGTGATGAGGTCCAAGTCCTGCTCGGAGAAGCTCCCGGCGTGGAGCGGGGAGTCGACGTAGACGACGCCTATGACCGAATCGCCGTTCCAGAGCGGCGCGCACATCGCCGAGCGGATCTGCTGCATTCGGATCGACTCCCCGCTCTCGAAGCGCTGGTCGGTCTGGGCGTCGGAAGTCAGGACGGCGACCTTCTGTCGGACAACCATGTCGACGATCGTCCGCGAGTAAGGGGCCGTGCCGTCGGAGGTCATCCGCTTGCGCGACTTGAATCGGGACACGCTCAGCAGCAGCGCGCCGTCTTCTTCGAGAAGCAGGAACCCGCGGTCGACCGGGAGAAACTCGAAGATCAAGTCCATGACTTTGTCGAGGACCGTGGCCAGATCGTCGGCCGAGATCAGGGCCTTGGCGACTTGCACCAGGATCTCGAAGACCTTGTTCTTGTAGGCCAGGTCCAGCACGACCCGTTTCCGCTCGGCCGTGGCGTCCGTGACCGGCGGCGCGACACTGCGTTCGAGGCCGAAGTCCTGATTGAACTCCGCAATCGGACGGATACAGGTGGACGTCGAGTCGAGCAGACGAGTCCTCCCGGGCCGCGAGATGGTTGGATCGTCGCGAAAGCGGAGGACGAAGGTTCCAATGAGAGCCTGATCACCGTCCTTGACCGCCGATTTCGGGACGGGCTTGTCGTTGACGCGCACGCCGTTGGTCGACTGGTTGTCGTAAATGATCCAGACGTCGTTCTCTTTCTTCAGATAGGCGTGCCGGCGTGAGACGGAGAAATCGTTCAAGACGATGTCGTTGTCGTTGGCGCGCCCGATCGAGGCGACCTCCTTCAACATGGTGAAGACCTGCGGTCGCCCTTCGGCTTCGTACAGGACCTGGAGCATCGGAAGGAAGGAATTATAAACCGCGGCGGCCCCAAAGCCCGCCGGCGACGCGCCTAGATCTCATAAAGCGGTCCCGTGAAGGGGCCGCGTTGTGGATCGGTAAAGTCAGCCTCCGCGAAAGAGATTTTTCGCCGAGACGAGGAAGGACATGACGACGTATTCAGCGAGCTTCTATGGGCGAGGGCACGTGGTGCCCCGAACCCCCGGGATCGGAGCGGCGGCAGGGAGTCGTTCGTGAATAATCCGGGCTCCGTCAGGGGCTCTCCTGCAGCATGAAACGCATCCGGATCATCCTGCGCGAAGCCACGGGGCCCGCGCGCGTGCGCGCGGGGCGGAAGCTCCAGCGCCGCACGGCGTCGGCCGCGGCTTCCGAGAGGCCGAGCGGGAGACCACGGACGACCTCGACGTCCGTGACTCTGCCGGTCGTGTCGATCGAAATCTCGAGCTCCACGACGCCTTCGAGGCCGGCGCGGCGGGCCAGCTCCGGATAAGAAGGCTCGACGCGCTCGAGAACGACGGGAGGCTCGATCGATCCCGCCGCAGGCTCCTCGGCGATCGGGACGGAGAAAGTTTCACGGCGAGGCTCCAAAGTCTCCGCCATCGGCTCCTCCGGCGGCGGCGTGTCCTGAAGATCGATGACCGTCAGGTCCTTGAGGGGGCGGATCTTCTCCGGAGAGATGGCGGGTTGGCGAGGATCGGGAGGAACCAGGTCCACGTGGGCGGAGCTGACGAAAGCGATGCCCCACCTCTTATCCTCGAAGGCGAAGTAGGTGTGATCGACGGAGTGAATCGCGATGACGCTCCCCTTTCGGAGCCGGCCGCCATGCGCCGCCAGCGGATACGGGGCCAACGCGATATCGGTGTCTTCGCCGACGACGCCGAAGACGGGCGCGAAGGAGAGCAGCGTCTTTGCCCGGTGGCGGCGCGCGTCGCGGTCGGCGTCGCGCTCCATCGACTCGGCCGGAAGATAGCCGCGCTGTCCCGCCTCGGTCTCGGCCTCCACCCACCGGCCCCGGTCGGAAATCACCCGCAGCCGCGACCCCTCCGTGAGCTTCCCGACGGATGCACCCTTCGGCGACGGCTCACGACGCAGATCCACCCAGCTCACGGTCACGGTCGCCGGGGAGCTTTCTGAGCCGGCCGTCTCGGCCGCCGAGTGGCGAGGATGCAACATCACGGAGACGGCGAGGAGCGTGACGAGGACCGCCCCTACCGCGGCCGCGAGCGGCCAGAACTCTCGGATGCGCCCTCGGTCCTCGGTCGCCCGATCTTCAGTCATCCTCGACTCGGCCGAATGAAAGTGCCCGTCTTGCCGTCGAGCGCCTCGGACAGCAACTCCGCACGCGTGACCAGAACCTCGTGCCCACCCGCCTCCACGAACCGGATCGCCGCGTCGATCTTGGGACCCATGCTGCCCGGAGGAAACTGTCCCTCCCCGAGCAGGCGCTTCGCCGTTGCGACGTCGATCTCGGGCAGCGCAAGCTGCGTCGGCTTGCCGAAGTCCTTCGACACGCGATCGACCCCGGTCAGAATGATGAAGAGGTTGGCCGACAGGGAGGCGGCGAGCATCGAGGCCGCGTAATCCTTGTCGATCACGGCCTCCACGCCTCGCACCTCCCCGTCGTCGGAGACGACGACGGGGATTCCGCCGCCCCCCGCGGCGATCACGATGTGTCCCCGATTGATGAGCGCCGCGGCGATTTCCACGCCGCGCACGGCGCGAGGCTTTGGAGAGGCCACGACCTTGCGCCAACCACGCCCGGCGTCTTCGACCATCGCCCAGCCGGCCGTCTTCTGCAGCAGCTCGGCCCGCTCCTTCGAGAAGAAGGGACCGATCGGCTTGGACGGCTTCAGGAACGCGGGGTCCGCGGCATCCACTTCCACCTGCGTCATGATCGTCACGCACTGCTTGCGAAAACCGGCGCGCGGCAGCTCGTTGTCGAAGGCAAGCTCGAGCAAGAACCCCATCGAGCCTTCCGTCTGGGCGACGCAAAAATCCAGCGTCTGCGGAGGAATCTTGTCCGCGGCCTCCTCCGCCTGGATCAGGATGTTGCCCACCTGCGGACCGTTTCCGTGCACGACGATCAGCTCATATCCCTTCCCGATGATGGGGATCAGCATCCGAACCGCCTCGCGGGCCCGCATCAGCTGCTCGGCCGTCCCGCCCGAGTCCTCCGGCCGCAGCAACGCATTGCCGCCGAAGGCCACCACGGCGAGTGGCCGGACGAAGGGGAAGAAGGGGGTGGGATTCATGGGGCGGTAGACGGAAAACGGGAATCAGGAAATGAATCGAGACGCGACATTCCCGATCTCATCGTTTTCCGTTTACCGTTTACCGTTTCCCGGCTCACGGCTTGAGACCCTCGCGCACCAGAGGCATTGTCATGCAGCGAGGCCCTCCGCGGGCTCGGGAGAGCTCGTGAGCCGCCAGAAGGATGACGTACTTCTTCGGCTTCCAGAGCTCGAGCTCTTCCCGGCCGAGCAGAAGGTCGGCCTCATCCACGACGCTGTAGCCGGCCCGGCCCAGCTCGGAGGCGGTCTTCTCGTTGCGGTCGTAGATCAGGACGACTCCCGGCGCCAGCGCGAAGGCGTTGGCACCGTCGGTCCACTGCTCGCGGCGCTCGGCGATGGGGTCCTCGCCGCCGCAACGGATCGGCTTCAAGTCCAGCTTCTGCGCCTTCAGCGCCGAGAGCAGGTCCTTCTCGGTCGTCCACGTGATCTCGCGTTTGGTCAGATCGCACTCGTAGACGTCGGCCTCCTCCGCTCCATCGGGCAGGATCATGGGGCCGTAGACGAGGCATTCATCCGGGGAGATCATCGTGAAGACCGTATCCAGATGCATATACGAACGGGCAGGCGGGACGGCGACGACCAGAATCCGTTTGACCGGTGACTTGAGCTTCTTCAGCGCCTCCGCGAGACGCTCGATCGTCGTCTTCTCCGTGCGCTCCGAGTAGCCGATCGCGAGCAGGTCTTCCCGCAGGATGAGGATGTCCCCCCCCTCCAGCGTCGGCCGCATGCGCGCATAGGAGGAGGGTCGCCCGTAATCGGCCGAGAATTCCTGGAACCAGAACTTTTCCCCGTCCGGGCTCGAGAATCGGGGGTGCAGCGAGACGACGTAGCCGGAAAGCAGAGGCTCCCGAAGCCGGGCCGATGTCGCCATGGATCCGCGGATCGCCCGCTCTCCGACGACGACGAGCGGATCGCGCTGAAAGAAGTAATTCGGGATCGGAGGCAGCGCATAGAGCTCCGAGGCGGCGCTGGCCATCTCCGAAGCCGGCTTCTCGATTCCGGTGATGAGGGCTGACGCGAGCTGCTCCGCCGTGAGATCCCGCAGCCGGTAGTCCATGTCCGGCCCCCAGCCCAGGATCCTGCCCAGATCGTCGATGATGGCACTGCGCTGCTCGGGGACGGCGAGCACCTCCTCGAGAAGGTCCTGGACCTCGAGCACCTCATCGGCGACGAAGCCGAGGACCTGCTGGAAGCGCCGGTGCTCCTCGCGGGCACGGTTGCCATAGAGAATGTCGTCGAAGAGAAGCTCCTCCATCATCGACGGTACCATCCGATCGATCTCGTGGCCGGGGAGATGGACGAGGACGGACTGGAGCTTGCCGATCTCGGAGGTGACGTTGAGGCTCATAAGGACTCGGAGGAGAAGCGCCGGATTCTACAGGACGGAGGAGCAGGGCCGGTAGACGGGAGGCGCGGCGGCAGCCCTCAAGTCATTGTGACAGCGGGTTCTCGGAAAGGTTGGGAGGAGTTCGTCCCGCAGCCTCGCCGGCGTCAGGAAGGCGGCAGAAGCGGCTCGGGACTCGCGTCTTTCGCCGCGGCGATCTCTCCCTCCGCCTTCTCGGCGATCGTCTGCAGCCGCGTGGTGAAGCGGTCGAAAGCCCTCGATGTCTCCTCGTACTGCTTTTGCACGTTCGTCAAGTGCGAGCCGATCTTCTCGAACGGAGCTTCGACCCGCTCCCACAGGCGTGCCAGCTCGCCCAAGTTCTGATGGATCTCGCGCGCGTTCTCGGCCATGGCGATCCCCCGCAGACCGAGCGCGACCGTCGAGAGATACGCGTAGAGAAGGCGCGGCGAGACGGGGATGACGCGCCGGGAAGCGGCGTAGTCGGCCAGCGCCGCGTCTTCTCCATCCGCGAGGATCTCGGCGTAAACGGCCTCGGCGGGAACGTACATGAACGCGAAATCACACGTGCCGCTGGCGGGTCGGATGTACTTTTCCGCGATCGTGTCGACGTGTCGCTTCACGTCCCGGGCGAACTGCTGCCGGCCGCGCTTCTTCTCTGCCTCGTCCTCGACTTCCCGCGCGCGGCGGTAGTTCTCGAGCGGAAACTTGCTGTCGATCGGCACGATCCGGTCCCGCACGAAGACGACGGCGTCGACGACCACGCCGTCGCCGAGAGGATGCTGCGTGGCGAAGCCGCCGGGGGGAAGCACCTGGCCTAGCGCCTGCTCCAGAAACATCTCGCCGAGCGTGCCCCGGAGCTTTGGCGGCTTCAAGAGATCCTCCAAGCGCGTCACTTCGCCGGCGATCTTCTCGATTCTCTGGGAGGTCTCGTGGAGGCGGCCTAGCTTCTCGCCGATCTCCTTGAGGACGTGGCCCGATTGGCCGAGGTGATCGCTCAAGCTTCGGTGCTCGGCGACCAGGTGCTTCTCGACCCCTTCGACGCGCGCCTCCATCGAGCGGCGGAGCTCATCGAACCGGCGGTCGACGGATTGCGAGGCCTCTCGCGCCGTGGCCGTCTCGGCCAGGAGCCGATCGATTCGGGCGGCCGACTCTTTCGAACGGGCAAGAAAGAGGAGACCCACCGCAATCGCCACGGCGAAGATCGCCAGCCCCAACCCGACGAGGACCGTCCCGGACCCCATTCCGAAACGAGGGTAGCGCGTTTCGCGGACAAATGATGTCCGAGCGGCTATTCCCTCCTCCCTCCCGACAGAAAGATCACCACCGCCACGAACAGCGCCGCCCCGACGATTGACCAGAGGAAGGGAAATTCCGGCCCGCCGGAGAGCCGGATCATCAGCGGCTCCGGAAGTTTTGCCTTGCGCGCAAGCCAGGAGCCCAGCATCGCCCCGATGAAGCCCAGTGCGATCGACACGAGGCAGCCTCCCCGCGTGCCTCCGGCGATCGCTCGGCCGATGCCGCCGGCCACCGCGGCGATCAGCAGGTAAAGCAGGATCGCGACCAGCGAAAGCTCCACGGGGCGCTAGCATCTCACGGCCGCGGAAAGGCGCGAGGCGAGAGTTCGCCATTGTGGGCCCGGCGCAGGCGGTGCGAGAATGACACTGAGGGGCGCGTGAACGAACCAGACCAGCCGGGGCCAAAAACCTCCAGGGAGGATCGGGAGGTCGATTACCTGATGTGCTCCCAATGCGGCACTCCTTGCTACGTCTTCGAGATGGAAGACGGCCGCGTGACGGAGGCGATGTGCTTGGTCTGCGGCAACGACGAGGTCGGATTATTCAGCCTGGGGGAAGAAGCCGGCGGTGAGTGACCGCTACGTCAATCCCTTGACCGAGCGCTACGCCTCCGCCGAGATGACGGCGATCTTCTCGCCGCAGTTCAAGTTCGAGACCTGGCGCCGTCTGTGGCTCTGGCTCGCCGAAGAGGAGCGACGGCTCGGCCTGCCGATTTCCGAAGAGGCGATCGGCCAGATGCGTGCGCACGTCTCGAGCATCGACTTCGAGGCCGCTTCTGAAGAGGAGGCGAAGACGCGCCACGACGTCATGGCGCACGTGCGTGTCTTCGGCGCAGCGGCGCCGGCGGCCCGAGGCATCATCCACTGGGGCGCCACCTCGGCTTACGTGACCGACAACGCGGACCTGATCCAGATGCGCGAGGCACTCGCGCTGACGGAGCGGCGTCTGGTGGCCGTGCTGCGGCGTCTGCGCGATTTCGCGCTGGCCCACCGCGACCTTCCGGCTCTGGCCTACACGCACTATCAGCCCGCGCAGCCGACCACCGTGGGAAAGCGCGCGGCGCTCTGGGCGGCCGACCTCCTGATGGACCTGGAGGAGGGGCGTGCCGTCCGCAAAAACCTCCGCTTCCTCGGGGCCAAGGGGGCCACGGGCACCCAAGCCTCCTTCCTTCTTCTCTTCGGCGGGGACTCCTCGAAGGTCGAGGACCTCGACCGATCGTTGACTAGACGAGCCGGTTTCGAGCGACGTCAGGCCGTCTCCGGTCAAACTTACTCGCGTAAGCAGGACGATCGCGTCGTGCACGCGCTGTCGGGCCTCGCGCAGTCGGCGCACAAGATCGGTACCGACCTCCGACTTCTTCAGCACGACGGGGAGCTCGAGGAACCCTTCGAGACTTTCCAGGTCGGCTCCTCCGCGATGCCTTACAAGCGCAATCCCATGCGGGCCGAGCGCATCTGCTCGCTCGCGCGCCACGTCATCGCGCTCTCCCTCGACACCGCGATGACGGCGGCCACGCAGTGGCTCGAGAGAACCTTGGACGACTCGGCCAACAAACGGATCGCCGTTCCGGAGGCCTTCCTCGCCTCCGACGCGATTCTCGTCCTGCTCGAGAACGTCCTCGGCGGTCTCGTCGTGCATCCCGAGGTCTCGCTCCGCCGCCTCGAATCCGAGGTTCCGTTTCTGGCGACCGAGAACGTCCTGATGGAGGCCGTTCGGCGCGGCGGCGACCGGCAGGAGCTTCACGAGCGGCTGCGCGTGCACTCCCGCGCCTCCGCCGAAGCCCGGATTCGCACCGGCGACGCCTCGGACCTCTTCGAGAGGATCGCCGGTGACCCGGCCTTCGGGCTGACCCGCGAGATGCTGGAGGAGACGACGCGGCCGGAGAAGCTCACCGGCCGGGCCGCCGAACAGGTCGAAGCCTTCGTTCGCGACGAGCTCGATCCGGCTCTCGCCGGCGCCGACGCCGCTCGGAGCGCTGCCGTCCGAGTCTGACAATGCGGCGGCTCCGAATCGCGGCCGCTCCCCTTCTGCTCCTTCTCGCCGCGTCCTGCGCACCCCGGCCGCCGGCTTCTCCCGCCGCGCGAGCGGCGGAGACGGAAGCGTCCGCCTCGACCGAGGAGGGCCTGGCCTCCTGGTACGGCGGCGACGATGGGTTCGATGGAAAGCCGACGGCCTCGGGCGAGACTTATGACCCATCGCGCTTAACCGCGGCGCACCGCGATCTGCCGCTCGGCACCGTGCTGGACGTGACCAACGTCGGCACCGGCAAGACCGTCCGCGTTCGGATCAACGACCGCGGCCCCTTCGTGAAGGGGCGGATCATCGATCTCTCTCGGGAAGCGGCGAGACGGATCGACGTGATCGGACCGGGCGTGGCCCCCGTGCGGCTGATGGTCGTATCGCCGGGCGCCGAGGCGCCTCTCTCTTCCTCGACGGGCCAGTGGTCCGTGCAGGTGGGCTCCTTCGGCGAGCCGCAGCGGGCGCAGCGTCACGCCGACCGCGTCCGCGCCGCGGGGTTCGCGGTCTACTTCGAGCCCTACGCGGGACTGACGCGCGTCAAGGTGGGCCCGGTCGATTCGCGAGAGGCCGCGGAGGCCAAGCTGCGGGGTCTCGAGGACGCGGGATTCGAAGGCATCGTCGTGCCCCGCTGAGACCGCCGGGCGCGCGGCTGAGGTAGACACCCTATTGATTCGTCTTCCCGGCCTGCCCTATAGCGGAGGCTGGAGGCGGGTACGGAAGCGATCACGACGGTTCCCGCTGTGGCAGGCGCTCACCCCGACGCCGCCGGGCGGGGCCATCAGCGGTGTCGCGATTCGAGAGGACGGGCGCTCTTGCGGGCTCGCCTCGGCGGTTCCAATAAGATCCCCTCGCTCATGACTCTCGTCTCCCCGGCGATCGCCTGTCGCGCGTTGCGCAAGCGATACGGAAATGTGACGGCCGTCGACGGCCTGGATCTGGAAGTGCATCCCGGAGAATGCTTCGGTTTGCTCGGGCCCAACGGGGCCGGCAAGACGACCACGATCGAGATCCTGGAGGGCCTGACTTCTCCGGACGAAGGAGAAGTGACGGTCCTCGGCCGCCACTGGGGCAGCCACGAGCGGGAACTGCGAGAACGGCTGGGCGTCTCGCTCCAGGAGAGCCGCCTGACCGAAAAACTCACGGTCATCGAGACCCTGGAGCTCTTTCGCTCCTTCTACGCGCGGGGACGCGATCCCGAGAAGCTCCTTGCCGATCTTTCTCTCGAGGAGAAGCGCGACGCACGCGTCGGCAAGTTGTCGGGAGGACAGCGCCAGCGGCTGGCCGTGGCGTGCGCGCTCGCGGGCGATCCGGAGATCCTCTTTCTCGACGAACCGACGACGGGCTTGGACCCGCAGAGCCGGCTCCAGCTCTGGGAACGGATCGCTACGTTCAAGGCCGCGCGGAAGACGGTCCTCTTGACGACGCATTACATGGAAGAGGCCGAGCGTCTCTGCGACCGCGTCGCGGTCGTCGATCACGGGAAGATCATCGCCGAAGGCTCCCCCGCCCAGCTGATCGCCCGGCTCCATGCTCCGCATATCATCGAGTTCTCGACCGAGCCGGCGGTCAACGAGCCGTTCCTCGCGGCGATCCCCGGGGTCAGCGAACGCCGCCAGCGCGATGGCCGCTGGTTTCTCGCCGCGGGCTCCCTCGCGGAGGCGGTTCCCGCGCTGCTTTCCGCCCTCGACGGCGCCGGGGCCCGGCTCGTCTCGCTCTCGACCCACCGGTCGACGCTCGAGGACGTCTTCATCGCCTTGACCGGCCGGGAGCTCCGCGATGAGTGAGCGGCGCCATCCCTTGGTCGCGCTGACCGTGGCGCGCATTCTCGAGTTTGTGCGCGAGCCCGAGGCGCTCTTCTGGGTGTTTGCGTTTCCCATCATCATGGCCTGCGTTCTGGGTTTTGCGTTCCGCGATCGCCCTGCCGACCCGGTCTCCGTCGGCGTCGTCGCCGGACCCTCGGCGGGGACGATTTCCACGGCGCTCGAGCGAACCGGCATCGTTCGGCCGCGGACTTACTCGACGGTCGAGGAGGGGCTCGAAGGCCTTCGAACCGGAAAGATCACGCTTCTCGTCGAGGACGCCGATGGGCTCGTCTATCACTTCGATCCGACGCGACCCGACGCGCGTCTGGCCCGGCTCGAAGTCGATGCCGGCATCCAGCGGGCGCGCGGCCGCCGGGATCCCGCCGTTCCGCGCGACGCGTTGGTCCATGAGAAGGGCTCGCGCTACATCGACTTCCTGCTGCCGGGCATCCTCGGCTTGAACCTCATGGGCACGGGGATCTGGGGCATCGGTTTCTCGATCGTCAACGCGCGACTGAAGAAGACCCTCAAGCTGATGGTCGCGACCCCGATGCGAAAATCGGATTATCTTCTGGCGCAGATCCTGTCGCGGTTCGTCTTCCTCGTTGCAGAGGTCGTCTTGATCCTCGCCTTCGGGGTGGCGGTCTTCAAGGTTCCGATCCGCGGATCCATGGGGCTTCTCGCTCTCACCGCGATTCTGGGCGCCATCGGCTTCGCGGGGATCGGTCTGCTGGTCGTGGCCCGCGCACGCACGCTCGAGGCGGCGAGCGGACTGATGAATCTGGTGATGGTTCCGATGTGGCTCCTCTCGGGCGTGTTCTTTTCCTCCGAACGTTTCCCGAAGGCGGCACAGCCGCTCATCCAGGCGCTCCCCTTGACCGCCGTCAACAACGCGCTGCGCGCCGTCATGCTCGAAGGCCGCGGTCTGACCGCCATCGCTGGAGCTCTTCTGATCATCACGGCGTGGGGCGCGGCGAGCTTCGCGACCGCCCTGAGGATCTTTCGATGGCAGTGAGATCGGGGAACGAAGGTATTCTGCCGGCCCAGCCGGCCGTTTCGTTTACTTTTCGACTTTCAGGGAGGGTCCTCTCGTGATGGAAATGCTGCTCGTCAATCAGTCCGAGGTCCCGAAGCTTCTCCCGATGAGGGAATGCATCGACGTGATGGCTCGCGCCTTCGCCGCGCTCGCGCGCGGAGAGGCGACGATGCCCCTGCGGCAGATATTGTGGCTTCCCGACCGGACCGGAGCGTTGGGTCTGATGTCCGCGCAACTGACGGGGCTGGCCGCCCTCGGTCTGAAGGCCGTCACCTTTTTCCCCCAGAACGAACGCACCGATTTGGACTCCCATCAGGGCGCCGTCCTTCTCTTCGAGGCGGGTCGCGGCCGCTTACTCGCCGTCATCGACGCGACCTCCGTCACCGCGATCCGAACCGCGGCCGTCAGCGCCGTCGCCACTCGGCTGCTCGCGCGCGAGGATGCCGGCGACCTGGCGATCATCGGTTCCGGGGTACAGGCTCGGACGCACCTGGAGGCGATGCTCTTGACTCGCAAGATAAGGAGCGTGCGCGTCGCGAGCAAGACCATGGGACGGGCCAGGAGCTTCGCGGAACGGGAATCGGCGAGGAGCGCCGTCCCGATCACCGCGTGCGAATCCGTCCGCGAGGCCGTAACCGGTGCGGACATCATCTGTACGGTGACGTCCTCGCACGAACCGGTCCTTCTCGGCGAATGGCTTTCCCCCGGCGCCCACATCAACGCCGTCGGAGCGAGCGTGGCTTCGGCGCGCGAGCTCGATACCGCTGCGGTCGCGCGGTCCCGACTCTTCGTCGACCGCCTCGAGTCGGCGCTGGCCGAAGCCGGCGACTTTCTCATCCCCCGGAACGAAGGAGCTCTCGGCGATTCGCACATCCTCGGAGACATCGGGCAGCTTCTGACCGGAGAGATTCAGGGCCGCACTTCGGCGACCGAGATCACGCTCTTCAAATCCGTGGGTCTCGCCATCGAGGACCTCGCCGCGGCGCAGCACATCTACACGAAGGCGCGCGGCTCCGGATTCGGAAAGTTCGTCGCGTTCGGCGGGGGCCGCTACGAAGCCAATTGAGCCGATCGGAATCGAGGAGATCCGCGCCGCCCGCGGGCGCATCGCGGGATCGGCCGTCCGCACGCCGCTCTGGCAGCTCCCCCTGGATACTTCGGCCGAAATCTTCCTCAAGCTCGAAAATCTTCAGCCCATCGGATCCTTCAAGCTTCGCGGCGCGGGAAACGCGATGGCCTCGATGCCGCAGGGGATGCTGTCACGTGGCGTCTACACCGCCAGCGCCGGAAACATGGCTCAGGGGGTCGCCTGGAACGCGAGGCGCCTCGGAATTCCCTGCACCGTCATCGTTCCGGACCATGCTCCCCAAACCAAGCTCTCCGCGATCGAGCGGTTGGGCGGCCGTATCGTCAAGGTCTCCTTCGAGCGTTGGTGGCAGGTGATCCTGGACCATCACTACCCCGGAGTCGACGGCCTCTTCATCCACCCCGTCAGCGACCGGGCCGTGATCGCGGGCAACGGCACCATCGGCCTCGAGATCCTGGAAGACCTTCCCGAGATCGACACGGTCCTCGTTCCCTATGGCGGAGGCGGACTCTCTTGCGGGATCGCGTCGGCGATCCGCGCGGTGAGGCCGTCCGCGCGAGTGTTCGCATGCGAAGTCGAAACGGCCACGCCCTTTGCGGCGGCGCTGAAGGCCGGAAGGCCCGTCGCGGTCGACTACACGCCGAGCTTCGTCGATGGCATCGGCGGCAGGAGCATGCTTCCCGAGATCTGGCCCCTCGCGAGCGCGCTGCTTTCCGGCTCTCTGGTTGTGCGGCTGTCCGATGTGGCTTCCGCGATCCGGCTCCTGGCCGAACGCAGTCACGTCATCGCCGAAGGCGCCGGGGCAACGCCCGTGGCGGCCGCGATTTCCGGAGCCGCAGGGAAGGGGAAGATCGCCTGCGTGGTTTCCGGGGGCAACATCGATCTCGACAAGCTCGCGCTCATCCTGCGCGGCGAGATGCCGTAGGGCCGCGCCTCTCACCGAAATCGCCAGCCGAGGAGGAAGACGGCGCAGTTTAGACCCAGGTTGGGCCTCGCCAATCCGGCATTGGAAATATGGTCCAGACGAGCCTCGAAGGTCCACGCCTGGCCGTCCGGCAAGGCGCCGCGGACGCCGAGGCTCCCCTGCAGCAGGAAGTTGAAGCGCCGGTCGATCTCGTCGAGCGGTGTCAGATCGGTCCAGCCGAGGCCGGCTCCGGCGGAGAGGTAGGGGAGAAGACGGCCGTTCCCGATGTAGTAACGCGCGCCCAGGGGGAGCAGACCGATCATGTACCCCTTCGGCGTCAAGTACTGCGCGAAGTGCCCCTCGATGACGTACTCGAACCGCGAGCCGATACGAAGCCCGACCGAGGGCTCGAACAGCAGAAGGTGCTCGTGGGATCGGCCGCGATTGAGGTGCACCAGGAAGCCGTAGCCCGCCTCGGCTCCCCACTCGGGCGGACGATTCTCGGGCAACGGGGGCTCGGTCTGAGCGGAAAGCTCCGAGGCGAAAAAGAAGAGAAGAAGGAGAGCGAGTGGGCGACGCGCCGCCTTCATTCGCGCGTGATATTACCCGGATCGATCGATCTCTTGCGCTCCTCGAGCTCCTCGAGCGTTTTGGGCCAGTCCCCCCGCAGCAGCTGCGACAGCGCGCGGTCGGCAAGGAGCTTCCCCCCCGTCTGGCACGTCGCACAGTAATTCGCCTCGTTCTCGGCGTACACGATCCGCTGCACCGACGAACCGCAGACGGGACAGGGCTTGCCGTAGCGGCCGTGAACCGCCATTCCTTCGCGAAACGCCGTGACCTTCTCGGGAAAGGCCCTCTCCGCATCCTCGACGAGCCGCGCGCTCCAGAGGCTCAGGATCTCGCGCGCCGCGGCGTAGAGCCGGCCGACCTCTTCCTCGTTCAGCCTCTGCGTCCGTTTCGCGGGAGACAGACGCGCGCGATGCAGGATTTCGTCGGAGTAGGCGTTCCCGATGCCCGAGAATAGGCACGGGTCGGTCAGCGCGCGCTTCAATGTGTGGTTCTCGCGGAGGAGCGCCTCCCGAAATCGGGAGAGGTCGGCCTCCAGAACCTCGAGGCCTCCGCGGTCGAACTCCCGCAATGAATCGCGCCCGGCTACCAGATGGAGCGACGCGCGCCTCTTGGTGCTCGATTCGGAAAGAACGAGCGACCCCTGCGGAAAATCGAAGGCCGCCAGCGCCGCCCGGCCGCCTACTCTCGCCCCCGGCTTCCGCCAGTGCAGTCGGCCGGCGATCATCAGATGCAGGATGAGAAAGAGATCGCCCTCGAGCTCGAAGACGATCCGCTTACCGGCGCGGAGGAGCGCGACGACTCTCTTTCCTTCGGCCTCCTCGAGCGGCGGGGCGACGGAACGCAGCAGGAACGGGCTCCCGAGGCGCACCGACTGCAGCCGCTGCCCCGCCACGCGCGGCTCGAGCGCCGTCAGATACGCCAGGATGTCGGGAAGCTCGGGCACGCGGCGCAGCCTATCGCCGCGCCCGGCCTATCGCCTATCGCCCGGTATCACTTCGCCGGAGGCTTCTCTGAAGCGCCCTCCTTCAACTCCGCGTCGGTCAGTTTCACGTGCCCCACCGACTGGGCGATGATCACGTTGCCGCTCGGCACCTTGTCGTCGTGCGACCACAGATGAAAGATGATGCCGTCGGTCGTTGAGACGAGGTCGGCGACCTCCTTGGCCTTGTCGGGCGGCAGATCCAGAACCTGAACGCGGCCGGTGGAGATCTCCTGCTTGTGGTCGTGCCAGTTCTTGTTCCAGTTGGCGAGCGTCACGGCGCCCGTCCGCGTGATGGACTTGGCGACGATGTACTCGACCTGTTCCAGCTTCGCATTGGGATCGCTCGACTCGTAGCAGAAGCACTCGATGACCGGCTCGGGGGACAGGACCTTGCAGTAGTGATGGTATGGACCCATGACCTTTCCGGCGACCACGTGCGGGGCCGTGACGTGGACCGTGTGGCCGTCCGCTGGCGAGGCCGCCTTCGTCTCCTGGCCCGAAACGGGAGCGGCCACCAGGACAAGGACTCCGAGAGAACCTAGGATCGTAAGCGCTTTCGACATCACCATCCTCCTATATGTTGCCGAGACTCTATGACCCCACGTCTCCCGGCTTCAAGCGCGGCGGGACCGGCTAACTCGCAAAGCCGTTATTCTCTTGGCGACGTAGAGTATGGTGAGAGTAAACGGCCGCGAGGGGGCGGCCGGCATGAACTGGATCTCCCACTACGCCCGCTGGCTCCACACGATGTGGCCCGCGGGCACCGTCGAAAGGCTGCCCGACGTTCGCGAGGACGGCACGACGGCCGTGCCGGGAGTGCGAATCACGGGCGATCTGACAGGAATACCGCTTTTGAAGTTCTCGTCGGACACCGGAGCGCGCGCCGTCCAGGCGATCCGAAACGAGCCCGACTTCCGGGAGAAGACCGGCTCCGCGCCCGGAGTTCTGGATCTGGCCATCGTCGGCGGCGGCGTCTCGGGT
>DASXTI010000158.1:0-2976 GCA_036505535.1 Thermoanaerobaculia bacterium | reverse complement strand
GCCGCGCCGGAAGCGCCCGCGACGGCCTCCCGCCGAAGCGCGCTTCGACGCCGCCGAAGCGAACGATGCCGAGAAGGCACCGAAGCTCCATCCCGGCCAGGCGGGGTCCATGGTCCTTCGCGCGCAGGTCTTGCTCGACCGCGCCCACTTCTCCCCGGGGGAGATCGACGGACGATTCAACGAGAACACGCGGCGCGCGGCCTCGGCCTTTCAGAAGGGGCATGGCATCAGACCCGCCGGCGCTCTCGGACCGGAGACCTGGCGGCTGTTGAACGGCGACTCCGCTCCGGCCGTCGTCTCCTATCCGATCTCGGAAGAAGACGCCGCCGGGCCGTTCTTCGACGTCCCCGAGGACATGATGGAGAAGGCGTCGCTGCCGGCGCTCGGGTACGGCTCGCCGCTCGAAGAGATCGCCGAAAGGTTTCACGCGAGCCCTCCGCTCCTGCGGAGGCTCAATCCGGGCAAGGCCCTCGAGCAAGCCGGCGAAGAGATCCTCGTCCCCAACGTGGAGCGCGATCCGCCCGGAAAGGCCGCAAGGGTGCTCGTCGACGCTTCCGATCACGCCGTCTATGCATTCGACCGACGGGGCCGCGTCCTCGCGCGCTATCCTGCATCGGTGGGAAGCGAGCACGATCCTCTCCCCGTGGGAAGGTGGAAGATCCGGGGCCGCTCGATCGACCCCAAGTTTCATTACAACCCCGATCTCTTCTGGGACGCGGAAGCGGAGAGCGACAAGGCGACGATCGCGCCGGGACCGAACAATCCGGTCGGAAGAGTGTGGATCGACTTGAGCAAGAAACACTACGGCATCCACGGCTCCCCGGAGCCGGCGCAGATCGGGAAGACCCAGTCGCACGGGTGCATCCGGCTGACCAACTGGGACGCGCTCGAGCTCGCCCGGATCGTGTCGCCGGGGACGCCCGCCGTTCTTCGGAGATAGTCCGATCCGCGCCCCAGGACCGGCCCTGATCGCCCTCGGATTCCTGCTCGGAGTGGCGACGTCTTACTACGCGGTCCGGCGCACGGACGGACTCATGGCACGACGTTTCGCCTCGAGCGCCAAAAGCGAGAGGCAATCCGACCCGAAGGGAAAGCCGGCCCGCCCGCCGTCCCGCTCCGGGAGACCGTCGCCGTCTCCCGACGACGTGGACTCGGAAGCCGAGCAGCGCGCAATCCCAACGCCATCCGTCGCCGACATCAGCACTCTGCGCGGACGCCAACTGGCCATGCCGCTACAAGGCGTGAAGCCGGCCGAGCTTCGAGACAGCTTCGCCGAGGAGCGGGACTCCGTGCGCCGGCACGAGGCGATCGACATCTTCGCGCCGCGCGGGACACCGGTCTACGCCGTCGACGATGGCCGCGTGGTCAAGCTCTTCAACAGCAAGCAGGGGGGCTTGACCGTCTACCAGTTCGATCCGACGGAGACCTACTGCTATTACTACGCCCACCTGGAACGCTATGCGGCCGGGGTATCGGAGGGCGCGGCGATCCGCAAAGGCAACTTGATCGGCTATGTCGGCTCGACGGGCAATGCGCCCGCCGCCACGCCGCATCTGCACTTCTCGATTTTCAAGCTCGGGCCCGAAAAGCAGTGGTGGCGGGGGGCGGCGATGAATCCGTTTCCCGTTCTGGGCGGGTCGAAGTCGCTTCAAGACGAAAAGACTCGCCGCTGATGCGGCCGAGTGATCCCTCAGTCGAGCGCTCCTGCAAGGGCGCTCCTCTCTGGTTCTAGTCGCCCTCCCCGTCATCCTCCTTGAATTGCACCCGGTCGTGAATCGTCTGGCCGATGCACTGGCCCGAGGCGAGCCCGTCGTTGTTGTCGAATGCGTAGTGAATCCCTCCGTAAAGCCGGGACAAGGCGGCCTCTTCGGCGGCCTGGTCGAAGGAGCCGAACGTTCGCGGCGTCTGGGGCGGCACGAGGCCGTGATCGTTGTGGAGGGTGTCGGTGAACGCCTTGACCCCGAACATGTCGGTCAAGGCTCGTGCGGCGGCACCCGACTGTGTGGAGTGACCGGAGGTGTAGGTCGGGAAGGGGGGCGTCGTGATGAACGGCAGCCAGGTCGCGTTGATGTACTCCTGGACGTAGGTCACGGGACGCTGGAGGTTGTAGATGTACTTCGCGTTCCAGCACTCGATGAAGGCGTCGGTGACGGCGATCCCGACCCTGGCGTATGCCTCGGCCACCGCCGCGAGCGAGAGCCCATCGTTTCTCGCGATCTGGCCCACTATGGCGATCCAGTGGCCCGGCGGCGTCCCGGTCGCTCCGGCGCCATCCGCCCAGTAGGTGGCGATGGTCTTCTGCTCATCGGTCAAGCTCAGGCTGACGTTGTAGACCTCGAGCGCCTCCGCGTAGAAGTCCGATCCGGCGGCGATGGAGTAGGGCGGGTGACCCGGCGGCGGGCATTCCGCGCCCGACGTCAGGACCATCGGCCGGATCTGACCCCAGCAGGGCTGAAGCGGGTCGGCGATGAAGCCGGGCGGCGTCGGTTTCCAGGCTCCGGCCACGGGGGCCGGCACGTAAGGGCAGTTGTCGAACGTCGAAAACCCGTCGGTGGCCGACCACGCCAGGATCGCGTCGGCCACGGCCTTTCCCTGGTCGACGGATCGGTCGAATTCCTTCTTCTCGACCTCGGCCTCGAACTGAGCATTGAAACTCGCCTCGAGGGCGTTGATGGCGTCCAGGTTCTCCGGCGTCAGGGACGTGAAGATGCCGCGGATCGTCCGTGCCAGGGCGGCATTGGCCACCGTCGGCCAGTGATACTTCTTGTTCCTCGTCGGCTGAGGCACTGAGGACAGATCGTTCAGCTGGCCGACCAGCGACCGATTCTCCTCCGTTCCCGGCATGACCGCCTCGTAGAGGGTGACGGCCGACACGCCGTAGATCCGAGATGCAGAAACCGGAGCCGTCGCTTCCGACTTGACCACGTCGTACAACGTGTCGAACCAGACGGAGGCCACGTCGGATGGGAAACTGTC
>DASXTI010000157.1:0-4859 GCA_036505535.1 Thermoanaerobaculia bacterium | reverse complement strand
GACGTCTCTGATCAATTTCAACCACCTCGTGCTGTACCACGGCATCTGGTACGCGCCGTTTTACGGGTGGCTGCTGATGGTGTCGGCCTGGGCGAACCGCGCCCCGTTTCTGTGGGCCCTGCTTCCGCCCATCGCGATCGGAGTCGTCGAGAGGATTGCTTTCAACAGCTCGCATTTCGCCGCGATGGTGCGCTACCGCTTCACGGGCGACCCGGCCTCCGCGGCGCCCCCAGGCGGGATGACGATGGACATGCTGGGACCACATTCCCCGGGTGAATACCTGGTCCGCCCGGGACTGTGGTTTGGCTTGGCCGTCACCGCGGTATTTCTGTTCGCGGCGGTCCGGCTGCGGCGCTATCGCGGACCGATCTGATCTTCGCGCGATTCGACACGTCCACAATGGGGAAAAGGCACCGCCGTCCAGACGGCGGTCGTCATGGTCGTCTATCTGGAGGCTCTCAGCGGTTTGGAGCTTTGAAAAGATCACGGGCTCGCTTCAGGTCGTCCGGAGTGTCCACTTCGATGGCACGCAGATCGCCGAGATCCACAGGATAGACCCTCTCGCCTCGCTCGATCAGCTCGAGGAACGCGGACTCGTACCATTCGTCCCGGCCTCCCTCGTGAACGAGCCGCCGCTCGAGGACATCGAACATCCGACGCCCGAAGGGCGCGGAGAACGCGGCCAGGCCCACGGACTCCCCTGCGGCCCGATCGAGAGAAACGTGCTTTCCGATGTCGGAGATCCTTCCGTCCAGACCCAACGTGACCTTGACGTCCTCTTCCCCGAGTTCACCGCTGCTCCGCACGGCGAGCCGGTTGGAGCGTCGATCGTTCAGGAGACGAGCGACCACCTCCGGATCGAAGACCACGTCGGCATCCACGAGAAGGATGGGCTCCTCCTCATGGTGCCGCGCGAGCCAGAGCGAATAGGCGTTGTTGGTGGTCTCGTAGTCGGAGTTCCGGACGAACGTGAACCAGCTCGGCGGGAACTCGGCGTCGAGGGCGGCCCGTACCATATCGCCGGCGAAGCCGTCCACGATCGTGATCCGAGTGATTCCGCAGCCGGCGAGAATCCCAACAGCGCGGGAGAGGATGGTTTGACTCCCCACGGAGAGAAGACACTTGGGCAGCTCATCGGTCAGGGGACGCATGCGCCGCGCGGAGCCAGCCGCGAGGAGGATCGCGCGCATTCTCGCCGTCATACGAGTTAGGCCGCGCGGCGGGAGGCGCGCCGCTCGGCGGCGAGCGTCGCCATCATCCAGACGTTGCCGATGGAGACGGCCGCCCAGAGATACCAGTCCGGGCGATTCAAAACGCCCGCGCAAAGCACGATCACCGTCACATGCATTGTCGGACCGACCCAGACGCTCCGGCGGAGGACCGGCCGGTGGCACTCCGCCCAGAGGATCTCGTTCACCGGGCCGGGCTCCGGCGCCTCCACCCTCGTTCGCGTGAACAGTGCCCAGCCGGTCCGGTAAGCGCGGTAGCTCGCGATCAAGGCGCGTCCGGCCAGGTGCGTTCCTTCCGCGCGCCATTGAGCCGCCTGGCGCCCGAGTGCATCGACCTCCTCCTTGCGGTCTCGGGAGCGCTGATAGACGCGCCGCTGCCACTCCTTCCGCTTCTCGTCCAGGAAGGCGCACTGCCAGGCCATCGAGATTCCCGCTGCGACGACGAGCCACCACCAGTTCACGGGCGCCGGTCGCCGGAGGTTCAACGAGTGCGCCATCCCGACGAAGACCGCGAACGTGCCGAGGTAGTCGGCGGCGCCGTCGACGAGGTACCCGATCGGCGAGGCGGAGCCCTGGAGGCGAGCGAGTTGGCCGTCTGCGCAGTCGAGCACGTTGCCGGCGAAGTATGCGAGCGCAGCGAAAAGAGCGCCCACGTGGGTCGCCCGCCATAGCAGGAAGCCCGCCGCGACTCCGCAGACCATGCTTCCGAAGCTCAGGTGGTTGGGCCGGACCGCGCTCTTGCGCAAAGGCCACGCGACGAGGAAGGCGAGCGGGCGGTAGATCCAGAGATCCAGGCGCTCTTCGAGTTCGGGCGCCTTGAGCGAAGTCTGATAGGCGGCGAGCCAGTCGCGAGACGTCTCGAAATCCTGTCGGGTTAACCCGCGGACCGGCTGCCGGAGTCCGTCGAGGAAGACTTGGCTGCCGATACTCCGGCCGGGCGAGGCAGGATCTCTCGGAAAGCTGCGACGAGAATCGCATCCTCCTGCGGTGTCCCGAGCGTGATTCTCGCGCAATTGACGAAGTCCGGTTCGGTGAAGAACTTCACCATCAAGCCGCGGCGGTCGAGCTCGGCCTTCACCTGTGCTACGGCGGATGGCAGGAAGCGCACCAGGACAAAGTTGGCGTCAGAAGAGTAAGCGCGGATCCCCGGGAACCCCCGGAGGGTTTCGAGAATCGTCCGCCGGTCGGCGACCATGCTGTCACGGATCCGCGCGTAGTAACCAGGGTTCGACAAAGCGGCCAGAGCGAGGCGTTCGGATATCCGGTTGTACCCGAGGTTGCGCGCGGAAAACTTCAGGAAGCTCGCGAGCGCTGTTCCGGTGATTCCGTACCCGATCCGTGCGCCGGCGAGAGCGTAGAGCTTGGAGAACGTGCGCAGAACGAGCAGGTTTGGGTAGGCATCCGTCATCCCCGCGAGATCCTCGGACCCTCCGTGCGAGAACCCCCAATAGGCCTCGTCGTAGACGACAATCGCGTCCCGGAAACCCGCCAACACCTCCGGCAGACGCGGCGCCGGGAAGCGATTGCCTGTCGGGTTGTTGGGGGAGGAGATGAGCAGGACTCGGGCGGGAGTCTCTCGCTGAATCCGGAGTAGCGACTCGACGTCGTAGACATACTCCGTCGGTTCCTCGACGATCGGGTACGGAAGGGTCACACCGCCGACTTCGTCCGCGATCGAACGGTAGTACCACCAGGAGGCGCTTGGGATGAGACAGCGGTCGCCGGGGCGAAGCCAATGATGGATCGCCTGCTTCAAGAGGTCCTCGCAGCCGTAGCCGAGGACGACGCGTTTTTCGGGGACTCCATGGATCTCCGCAAGTCTCCGGGATAGGTCGCTGTAGTAGCCCTTCTGAAAGTCGCGCGTGTAGTTGAAGAGCAGTTCGGGTCCGACTTCGCGGAGGACAGCCAGGCACTCCGGCGCCGGCCCATAACGATTCTCGTTCCGGTCGAGAAGGATCGGGTTCACTGTCGACCAGACGCCTCATCCCGGGTTAACCGGTTAAAGCAACGGAACAGAATCCGACGATGCCACACGTCACGAAACTCACTCTCTGGCCGAATGCCTGCGTCAGCGCACCGATCAACATTATTGGTCCGAGCATGTCCCCGAGCTCCTTGAGGGACCCCGCGAGCGCGAGCGGCGAGGCCATCTGGTTCCGAAATGAGTTTCCGAAAGAGCCAGGACAATCGGGCCCTGAAGCTTATCTTCGAGAGGAAGAGACAACACCTCGGTTCAGGGTGGCCGGAGCCACCGGTCGAGGCGCAAGTCAAGCAGATCGACCGCCCGACTGCTTCGCGGAAGACAGTTCGTCGCCGGGAAGTCCGGGTCGTAGTCGGTCGAAAGTCGAGCGATTGAGCGCCGCCTATCCCCGTGAATCGCCGAAATCGCGCGACCGGAACGACGCGTTTTTTCGAGAGGTTTCGGTTCACATCGACCCAGGACAAGTTCTCATAACCAAAAGTCGGAGGTTCAAATCTTCCCCCGCAACCAAGGTTTCTCGAGCGCCGCGAGCGACTTCGCTCGCCCTTTCTCGGTTGCCGTGAGTTTGGGATTGAAACCGGCCGTCGGCGGAGAGGGTCGGCGCCTTGCCGCTACGGCAGTGAGTACTCGCCGTCGACTTTGTAGGTCATGCTCCCGTCGGCGTTGGCAGTGCCTTTATAGGTGCCTTTGCCCTTGATGCCCTTGAGCTTCCCGCTGCCGCTGGTGAGGGTCCAGGTGCCCGTCTCGCTGACGGTCTTTCCATCCCTCAGCTTGCCCGAGCCCTGAAACCTGGAGACCGAAGTATCGCCGGTGTTCGTCGTGGCCACGTGATAGCCGCTATACGAATTCGTGTCGCCGGAGATCTCGCCCAGACTGACGGAGACGCCATCCTTGTACTGCTGGCCCGCCACCAAAAAACCGGTCCAGGTGCACTGCGCCTTGCCGACCGCGAAGGAGTGGTTGGGCTTGTCGCTGACGGTAACCGGGGGCGGGGAAGCGGGATCCGATTTGCACGTGGCCGTACCGGAAGTCTTCGTCGCCGCGGAGAGGCTGACTGCCACCAGGACGCCGAGGACAAGAAGTGAGCCGAATCGAGTCTTCATGGTTCCCTCCTCGTTGTGGCGCTGATTCTATGCTCGCGGTATCTCCGTACAGCGCTGGCGGGGTCAGCCCATCCCTCCGCTTCCAGTCGAGCGAAAGTCGGGAGATTTGGGAACGACTTGGGGTCGGGCTTGAATATCGGGAATAGGGTGTCTCGCCGCCGGTGTTGAAGCCTGACCCCTGCGCTTCTTGGCGTCTGGACGCCTCGGCCTCGGACCCTATTTCTTCGCGGGCGCCTTCCCCTCGTCCACCACCTTGAGATCGAACTTTCCCTTACTTTCGGCATAGAACACGCAATCGGAGGCCTTGTCGCAGCTCGTGGTGTGTCGGTAATTCCCGCCCGGCTGCATGAAATAAGACCCGGGCCCGATCCGGAATTCAGACCTTCCCTCCGGGACTTGAACATACGTCCCCGACACGATCACGACCTTGATGTCGTGGGTGTGCGTGTGGAGGGGAACCGCGAACCCTGCGGGGAGCTTGAAGAATGCACCGTACGGGCCCTTCGTGTGGTCGCCCCACAGATCCGCAACCTTGACCCCCGGAGC
>DASXTI010000156.1:0-3986 GCA_036505535.1 Thermoanaerobaculia bacterium | reverse complement strand
GAGACCGCCGGCGGGATCCCTGCCCATGCTCGCGAGCGTCTCGGAGACCCACGGCGGGCTGACCGCGTTGATCCGAATCCCGCGCGGCAGCTCCAGGCCCGCGGCGCGCGCGAACGCCTCCACGGCCGCGTTGACGGGGCTGATTGCCGCTCCTCCAGGCGAAGGCTCGGTGGCGAGCACGCCGCTGGTGAGGGTGAACGAACCGCCGTCACGCACGCGTCTGATCCCCAGGCGAACGAGGTTGACCTGCCCCATCAACTTGTTGGAGAGGCCAAGCTGAAAATCCGCGTCGGTCAGCGTCTCGAGAGGGCCAAACTTCGCCAGTCCCGCGGCCGCGACCATCGCGTCGAAGGCGCCGATCGCGTCGTAGAGCTTCTGGATCGAGTCTCGCGAGGCGATGTCCACTCGGTACTCGCCGTGCGCATACGCGACCCGGACGATCTCGTGACGCCCCTCGAGCGCTTTCGCGACGGCCTTCCCGATCGTACCGCTCGCGCCGACGATGACGACCCTCATGGTGGTTACTCCCGCGAACGGCCTTGGCCGCGCGGAGCGAGCGGGGTCAGGTCTCCGTTTTCCACCTTATTGTTTTGTAAAGCGGAATTTGGAGACCTGACCCCAGCGAGGCGCGAGCCGGTCCACCTCGGCGAGCTCCTCCGCGGTCAGCCGCCAACCGACCGCGGCGACGTTGGACCGGACCTGCTCGGGTTTCGTGGCACCGGCAATCACCGAACGCACTGTCGGCCGCTGGATGAGCCATGAGAACGCGAGCTCGAGCAAGGTATGGCCACGGGATTTCGCGAAGTCGCCGAGCGCATTGGCGATTCGGAGGTTGCGGTCGTTCATGAACCGATCCCGCAGGCTGCCCGGCGAGGCCAGACGCGCAGTCCCTGGTGGGAGGCTGCTGCTCTCGCTGTACTTTCCGGTCAGAAGTCCGCTGGCGAGCGGGAAGTATGGAATGAAGCCGAGTTGGAGACGCTCGCATTCGGGCAGGACGTCGCGCTCAGGGTCGCGATGGAGCAGGCTGTACTCGTTCTGGACGCTGATGAAACGGGCCGACCCCTTCCGGCCCGCGGCGAGCGCGTCGCGGACCTCTTCGGCGGAGAAGTTCGAGCAGCCGATCTCTCGTACCTTTCCACTCCGCACGAGCTCGTCGAGCGCCTCAAGCGTCTCGCCGATGGGCGTCTCCGGGTCCGGCTGGTGAAGCTGATAGAGATCGATCCGATCCGTGTGCAACCGGCGCAGGCTGTCTTCGACTGCTCGCTTCACATACTCCGGCTTTGCGCCCTTCCGATGCCGGTCGATGGCCATCCCGAACTTCGTCGCGACGATCGCTTTCTCGCGGCGGCCGGCGAGCGCCCGGCCCAGGAATTCCTCGCTCCGGGTCTCCCCGTAGGTGTCCGCGGTGTCGAAGAAGTTGATTCCAGCGTCGAGCGCCGCGACGACCACGTCTCGCGTGGCCGGAAATTCGAGACGCCCTCCGAAGTTGTTGCACCCCAGCCCGACCACGGTGACGCGAAGCGAGCCGATCGGCCGGGTTTCCATTCCCCCGATCGGGCTTGCAGAAGTCGTGCCGCGGAACGGAGAATGCGTACCGAAGGAGGATTCGTATGAGAAGGATTCTTGGATTCGCGATCGCCGTGGGACTCGTTTGCGCCGGGGCGCTCGGCCAGGAGAAGCCCACGCCGTCGGCAAAGAAGACGATGAAGGCCGCGCCGAAACCGGCACACTCCATCATGAATCCGGCCGACATCCAATGGGTGAACGCTCCAACCGTCTTGCCGCCCGGCGCGAAGATGGCCGTCTTGCTGGGCGATCCGGCAAAGACGGGTCTTTACACCATTCGTCTAAAGGCGGGGGACGGGTACAAGATCGCGGCGCACTGGCATCCGACGACCGAGCACCTCACGGTGATCTCGGGAACGTTCAACCTGGGCACCGGCGATAAGCTCGACGAGTCGAAGGCCACCGCCATGTCCGCGGGCGCTTTCGGCACCATGCCGGCGAAGATGCATCACTACGCCTGGTGCAAGGGCGAGACCGAGATTCAGGTCTACGGCATGGGGCCGTTCAAGGTGATCTACGTCAACCCGGAGGACGATCCGAGCAAGGCCACAAGGAAATAGATCGAGGCGGCCAGATTTCGCCGGACGCCCACGAGCATCGAACTCGGATGTAGCTTGACGAGGGTCGTCGCTTCGGATCTTGCCCTTACGCTCGCGAATGAATGGGAGATGCGGGCGCCGCCGGGGCGGGGGCGGACGATTACGCCCTTGGGTGAGCTGAACTCGTCATTTCCCCTCCCGGGCTCGCGCGATTACCTGTCGCATCGCGCCCAGATCGTAGGCCGCATGCGCCACCGCGCGAATGGCCGTGGCCAACTCCTCGTCGTTGGGGGCGTCGTTCTCGATCGTCTGGATCAGCTCCTCATACTCGTTGCGCAGATCCGACCGAAGGCGCGACCAGGCGACCTCGTCCACCGCACGAACTGTCCAGCTCTCTCGCCAATCCCGTCCCGCCCGGTCACCCCGAAGCCATGCGATGGAAGCGGCGATGTGGAAGAGGACGTGGTGCACGGGGCCGGCGACGGTGGCGCTAGCCGGGCGGGCCGGTCGCGAAGCGTCGGCGGCGTCGAGTTCTCCGATGGTCCCGAAGATGCCCGCGTTCGGCTGATTGTCGACGAAGTAGGTCGACGGGCCGGACGGTCCTTCGAAGGCTTCCCGAAGCAAAGTGACGATCGGCCTCACGGCGACCGGAGTCCGGACTCCGCCACACGCAACCTCCTCTCGATGGAAAGGCTCCTTCCCGCGACCCGCTCCCGAGGAAGACGTCGATACTGCGACCACGTCTAGAACCTGAGGAACGCCCCTATTCCGCCGATCTTCTTCAGGCGCTCCGCCAGGACTCCGTTGACGGGCTCGATGCGACCGCCGCTCTCGGCGGTTCGCTCGGCCATTCTTCCGACGAGGTCCTCGATCGGATGGGTGGTGCCGTTGCAGTAGGGGCAGCGCTCCACCGGCCCCTCGAGAAGGCTCCCGCAGTCGTTGCACTCCCCGCCGGGCAGCGAGAGTCGATCGGCGTAGAGGAGCCGCCAGACCCTCCCCTCTCGAAGGGCCTCCAGTGTCCGTGGCAGGCCGGCCGCCGCGCGGTTCTCCTTGGCGGCCGCGGTCTCCAGCTCTTGGATGCTCTCCTCTTGGCGCGAGCGCTGAGCCTGTAGCTCGATTTCCAGCGTCCCCTTCCGTACGTCGTTCGCGCTCGCCTCGACCGGAAGATTGACGACTCCCGCGATGCGCGAGGCGAGTCGTTTCGGAATGAGGCGGCGCAGCTCGGAGACGTCCTCGGGCGGCCCACCGAGGATCAGTCTGTCGAAGCGCCGCTCGCGCTCCATCCGATCGAGCATCGCGGCGACGTGCTTCCAGTGCCGGCGCGCGTGCTCTTCGGAGCGGCGCTGCAGATTCATCGTGCGGGCCTGATCGGATCCCGTCGAGGCGAAGCGCTTGACCATTTCGGGATTGAAGGCGTCCCGCTCCTCCTCGATCTCTCCCAAGAAGATGGTGAAAAGCCGTGCGCGCATCTTGTCGGTCAGCACGACGCCGTAACGTTCGTACTCTCCGATGGCTTCCAGCAGAGGCCGCAAATAGGGGGTGGGTCCCCAGCGCGCCAGCGCCGCGACCGGGACGTTCAGATCCCGCGACCAGGATGCGCCGCCGCCGGAGGGCGAGAACACGATGAGGCAGCGGCCGCTCCATGTTCCTTCCGTCGCCGCCGCGACAGCCTTCTGCAGAGCGTTGTTCAGCGCGTCGCGCTCCGCCTCGACGACGCTTGCCTCGAGCTCCTTGACAAGGCCTTTGACGACAGTCGTTAAGTCCACCGCGCTCCAGAATCCGGTGGCTGTCTTGCGGTCGAGGTAGAGAGACAAAATCGATTGCCCCTCGGAAGCCTTCCAGGCGAGCAGGCCGTCGAGATCGCGTGCCGAGATCATGAGC
>DASXTI010000155.1:0-5548 GCA_036505535.1 Thermoanaerobaculia bacterium | reverse complement strand
GGCGGGGGCACCCGCCACCTTCCGGACATAGGCGATGTAGCCGATGCTCGCCCACGGCTCGTCCTTTTCGTTGCGGACGATGAGCGTGCCGGCGGTGGCCGTGTACGCGATGGGCGTTCCGGCGACGATGACGCTGTGCTGAGTGACCGACTGCTCGGGGTGCGGCGGCTCCTTTTGGGCGGCCTCCGGCGCCGGCTTCTCGGCGGCCTTCTCCGCGGGCTTCTCGGCGGGCTTCTGCGCCGGCTTCTCCGGAGGTTTCTCCGAGGGCTTCTCCTGCCCGAGCGCCATGCCCGCGCCCACCAATACTGCCAGCGCGATCAAGAACGGTGCGGCTCTCCTCACGTCTCCTCCTCTTCCGAAATTCACGAAAGGATATAACCCCTGCGATGCGAACCGCGCGCGGACTCTTGCTTCTCCTGCTCGCGCGCGCGACGTCGTTCGCCGCAGGAGGCCCGGACCTATCAACCGAGCTCCGGGAGCTCGTATCGGTCGACGCCCCGGTCGTCGCGCTCACTCACGTGCGCGTCATCGACGGCACCGGCGCGGCCGCGCGCGACGACCAGACCCTGGTTATCTCCGGCGGACGCATCGAGTCGATCGGCGACGCTCCGGCGATCCCCGCGGGTGCGAAGGTCATGGACCTGCGTGGATACACGGTCATCCCGGGCCTCGTGGGAATGCACGATCATCTCTTCTACCCGGCCCCGGCCTCGCAGGGGCCAGCGATCGGCGGCTCGCTCGCGCTCTACCACGAGATGGCGTTCAGCTTCCCTCGACTCTATCTCGCGGCGGGCGTCACGACGATCCGCACGACCGGAGCGATCGAGCCGCAGACCGACCTGGAGATCAAGAAGCTGATCGACGCCGGTAAGATCGCCGGCCCGAAGATCCACGTCACCGCTCCGTACCTCGAAGGCGCGGGTTCCTTCACGCCCGTAGTGCGTGAGTTGACCGGTCCGGAGGACGCCCGCCGGGCGGTCGAGTACTGGGCCGATTCCGGCGCGACTTCGTTCAAGGCTTACATGCACATCACCCGCGCCGAGCTGAAGGCCGCCGTCCGCGCCGCGCACCGCCGCGGCCTCAAGGTTACCGGCCACCTCTGCTCGATCGGCTTCCGCGAAGCCGCAGAGCTCGGCATCGATGATTTGGAGCACGGCCTGCTGGTCGATACCGAGTTCGTGACCGGAAAGAAGCCGGACGTCTGCCCGGAGGCGCGCGACCGCCTGCAGTCGCTGGTCTCCCTGGACCTCGCGAGCGCGGAATTCAAGGAGATGATTCGTGACCTCGTCGCGCACCATGTCGCCGTGACCTCGACCCTTCCCGTCTTCGAGCTCGCCGCGCCCAACCGTCCTCCCCTCTCCCGGCGCGTGCTTGACGCTTTGGCTCCCCAATCCCAGGCCGACTACCTTACCGCCCGCGCCCGCACCGCCGAGCGGGCGGACAACCCTGGCGCGGCGCTTCTGAAAAAGGAGATGGACTTCGAGCGGGAATTCGTGAAGGCGGGAGGTCTCCTCCTCGCCGGAGAAGACCCGACAGGCTATGGCGGGGTCCTCGCCGGCTTCGGCGATCAACGCGAGCTCGAGCTATTGGTGGAGGCGGGCTTCACGCCGGTCGAGGCGATCCGGATCGCGACTTTAAACGGCGCCCAATTCCTGGGCGAGGCGGATCGCATCGGCTCGCTCGCCCCCGGCAAGCAGGCGGATCTCGTCGTCATCCACGGCGACCCTTCGACGAAGATCGACGACATCGAGAAAGTCGAGATCGTCTTCAAGGACGGAATCGGCTACGACTCGGGCAAGCTCATCGATTCGGTCCGAGGCACGGTCGGCCTGCGCTAGCGAGACCGCTGTCAGCCGTCCCAGTCATCGTCGTCCTCTTCCTCTTCCTTCTTGTCTTCGGGACGGGCCTCCTCGGGCTCGTTCACGCTCATGATGGGAACGTACCCTTTCGCCCGCATCGACTCGTTGAAGGAGGGGATCACCGTGGCATAAAGCTCCTCGAACTTCCGGCGCGCCTCGGAAAGCTGACCCGCAAGAAGATCGTAGACCTCGAGCTCGGATTTCGTCGGCGCGAAATCGGCATTGCCCGAAACGTCGCCTCCCCCCGGTCCCGACTCCGCCAGCAGCCAGACGAGCTTGAGGTAGATCCCGAGAGGGCCGCGGAAGGATTTCTGATCCGCCTCGGCGAGCGTGGACTGGAGCAGGAGATCCTCGACGGCGTGGATTCTCCGTTCGAGCTCGTCGGCCACGGCGGACGCGGCAGGATCTTCCTTCGCCGCCGCGAGCATCTTGCGGAAGTTTTCGAGCTGCTTTCGCGACCACTCGACCTGATTGATCATGCGCGCCGCCACGTTGACGTCCCGGTAGAGCGCGAGCGACAGCGTCGAAGAGGCCTCGACGTCGGCGTCCGTTCCCGCGGTGTTCGGGTCCTTGCGGACGACGAGACTCTGGCTGGCGACCTCTTTGCCGTCCACGGCGAGCCGCACCGTGTAGGTCCCCGGTGGCACGAGCGGGCCCTTCTTCGGCTCGCTGATTCCGTAGTAGAGGACGGCATGGTGGCTCTTGCCCCGGAACCGCTTTTCCTCCCAGAGGCGAGGATTGCCGGCGGGCGTCGCCCGCATCCGGACCTCTTCGGTCGGCTCGAAGCGCAGGTCCCAGGTGACCCGGTTGATTCCCTTCTTGTTCGTTCCCTTGATCGTCCGCAGCTTCTGGCCGGCGGCGTTCAAGATCGTGATCTCGATGGGGTTCTTCTCCTCCGGCTTGCGCGCGCCGGTGGCCACGGCGTCCGCGATGGCCAGCTTCCTTTCGGCTTCTTCCTCCTCGCTCGGTGCCTTGATCTTCTCCTTCAACCAATAGTTGATCGAGGCGCCGTAGGGGGGATTCTTCCCCTTCGCGGCGCCGACCGGCGCAAGATCCGGCTGCGAGACCGGCCGCAAGCGGTATGCCTGTCTCGGTGCAAAGAGATGCGCGGCCGACCCGCGCACGACGTCGGTCAACTGCTCGAGCGCCGTCACGTCGTCGAGGATGTAGAGGCCGCGCCCGTAGGTACCGACGACGAGATCGTGGAAGTGCTCCTGGACGGTCAGCCAGTAGACCGGCGCGTGTGGGAGCTTGCTCTGTAGAGGTTCCCACCTCCCGCCGTCGTCGAATGAAACATAGAGCGCATTCTCGGTTCCGGCGTAGAGCATTCCCTTGCGGTGGGGATCCTCGCGGAGGACGTGCGCGTAGGACAGGGGGCTCTTGGGAATGCCCGCCGAGATCGACTTCCAGGTCTTGCCGTAGTCGGCCGTCCTGTAGAGGAAGGGATCGCGGTTGTCGACTTGATGGAGGTCGACGGCGATGTAGCAGACGCCGGGGTCGAACCGGGACGGTTCAACGCTGTCGACCGTTCCCTTCGGCGGAAGGCCCGGAATGTTCGGCGTCACGTTCGTCCAGTGCTGGCCACCGTCGCGCGTCACCTGAACCAGCCCGTCGTTGGTCCCGGCCCAGATCACGCCCTTCTCGATCGGCGACTCCGCGATCGAGAACACCACACCGGCATATTCGACCGAGAGGTTGTCGATCGTGAGTCCGCCCGAGTCGCCCATCATGCTGGGATCGTTGCGCGTCAAGTCGGGACTGACCATCTCCCAGGTCTGTCCGCCGTCAGTCGTGGCGTGCACGTACTGGCTCCCGACGTAGACCTTGTTGTGGTCGTGCGGAGAGATCGCGATCGGAAAGGTCCAGTTCATCCGAAGCTTGATCGCGGAGGCCGGCGCTCCCATCGTCCGCTCGGGCCACACGCTGACCGTTCGCGACATGCCGGTCTTGGCGTCGAACCGCTCCACGACGCCCGCGTAGCATCCCCCCCAGACGATGTCGGGGTCGACCGGATCGGGAATGTTCCATCCGGTCTCGCAGCCGGCCGTCGTCGTCCACTGAGCCGGCCGGATCGTCTTTCCGGAGCGGCTGTTGCTCGGACCGCGCATCGATCCGTCATCCTGCATCTGGCCGTAGACCATGTAGGGGACGCGGTTGTCGGTGGCGACGTGGTAGATCTGCCCGATCGGAAGCCGGACGAAGCTCCATTGGCGGCCGCGCGTGGTCGAGATCTGAACGCCGCCGTCGTTGCCGATCATCATCCGGCGCGGGATCTTGGGGTCCGCCCACATATCGTGGTTGTCTCCGCCCCACCGAATCTCCTCGCTCGTCTCGCCGCCGTCGTAGGTCGCGCCCATTCCGTTGGAGGGGAAATAGACCTCGTTGGCGTTGTCGGGCATCACGAGCATCCGAGTGTAGTAGTGCGGCCGCTCGTTCAAGAGCCGGCTGGCGTTGACCCGTTTCCACTTTTCTCCCCCATCGTCGGAGCGCCACAGGGAGCCGCGTTGTCCGGTCTCGATCAGCGCATAGACGCGCTGGGGATTGCTCGGCGCGACCGCGACGGCGACCTTGCCGATCGGGGGCTCGGGCAGTCCATGCCCGGTGATCCGCTTCCACGTCGTGCCGCCGTCGCGCGAGACGTAGACACCGCCGCCGGGCCCGCCGCTCTTCCGTCCCCATGTCTTGATGTCGATCGGCCAGGTCCCCGCGAAGAGGATCCGCGGATTCGTGGCGTCCATCGCCAAATCGGAGGCGCCCGTGTTCTCGTCCACGAACAGGACCTTCTCCCACTTCTTCCCTCCGTCGGTCGTGCGGAAGACGCCTCGCTCGGGCTGCGGCCCGTAGCAGGTGCCGAGCGCGGCGACGAAAACGACGTCGGGATTGTGCGGATCGATAACGACGCGCGAGATCCTGCCTGTCTTCTCCAGCCCCATGTGCATCCACGTCTTTCCGGCGTCTGTCGACCTGTAGACGCCGTTGCCGATCGAGACGTCGCTGCGGATGAAGCTCTCTCCCGTTCCGACCCAGAGGACGTTCGGATCCGACGGAGCAATCGCGATCGCCCCGATCGACTGCGCGGGCTCATCGTCGAAGATCGGCTTCCAGTGCGTGCCGCCGTCGACTGACTTCCAGACGCCTCCCGACGCGGCGCCGGCGTAGTAGGTGTTCGTGTCACCGGGGACGCCCACGACCGCGCTCACGCGATTGCCCGGCGGGCCGATGAAGCGGTAGACCAGAGCGTCATATGGGCCCGCCTTCTTCTCGTCGCTCGACGGTTTCGATCCCGGCTGGGCGCCCCGCGCCCCGACAGACGAGGCGAGGACACACGCCGCAACGGTCCAGGCGAAGCGCCGGCTCCTCCGAGTCCCTGCAATGCTCATCGCAAATCTCTCCTCACTTCGGTAGCCCGGCGGTCCAGTTCGTCACGAGCGCCACGCGCGGCGCGGCGCCTCCCTCCGGCCGCGCGGCGAGGAGAAACCGCTCGCCGTCCGGCGTGATCGCAATGGCGTTGGCCTGAGGGAGCTTGAAGAGTGTCTTCGGCGCTCCGATCTCCAGGCCTGACGGACCCTCCCTGACCTCGACGGAGACGGCGTCGTTCTCCGGCGTCCCATAAAGGATCTCCCTGCCCCCCTTGAAAAAGGCGCCTCCCACGGCTCCGCCTGTGGAGATCTGCCACTTGCCGCCCGGCC
>DASXTI010000154.1:0-2680 GCA_036505535.1 Thermoanaerobaculia bacterium | reverse complement strand
CACGTCTGCCTGCGCCGCTGGACCGAGGCCGAGGAGAAGGCTCTGCTGCCCGCGCTTCTCCGCGTCGGCCTTCCGGACCGCGATCCGCAGCGGGAGCTTCACCTCGAGTGGGTACAGCTGCGAGAGCTGACGCGATACGTGCTCTCGCAGCTGACCGAGCATGCACCCATCGCAGCCATTCTGGGGTTTACCGAGAATCTGGAGCGACGCTTCGCGGCGCACGAGGCGGAATTGGAGCGTGTCTATTACCCTGCCGCCGCGCCCGCTCTGACCGTCGAAGAGCGGAGGGTCCTCCAGGATGCGGCGCCCGAACCGTAGCCGGAGCCGTCTGACGGGGAACGAGAAACTCGACCCGCTTCTCCCCGATGCTCAGCGAAACGCGGGACTTCTGCTTCGCCGGCACTTCGTCGTCTACGTGGACGTCGGTTCCCGGCCACCGAATCTCGATCCTCTTCGCGCGAGCCAATCGGAAGTCGGCGGGGCGCTCTCGACCGGCGAGGCGCCCCTCGAGGTAACGAGCGAGCTCGCGTCGCTGATCGGGGCCGACGCAGACGAGATCCAGATGGCCATCCCCGGGATTCGCCTCCGGCGCGAGAAGCAATCGCGGACCGATGGATCCGATGTTCATCGCCTCGAGCAGGAGGCACTTCCGCGAGAATTGCTTTCCGTCGAGTAGAATCGTCGCCTCCCGCACGGGGGCCCTCCGAAGCATTCGGTTCAAGAGTCGAAGCTCCCAGGCGAACGGAGGGAATGCCCGGGCTCCGCCGCGAAGGCTTTTCTTCTTGGAGCGGGCGGATGCGATCATGCGCGGAATGAGGCCGAATCCCACGGCTTCGAGAAAGAGAGACTCCCCCCAGGGCCCCTTCGCCGCGCCCAAGTCGAATCGAACGCGTCGCGCCGAGGCCAGCGTAGCGATCAAGTCTTCGGGGAGGCCTTCCACACCCAGAGAAGTGGCGATGTTGTTCGCGGTTCCGAGCGGCAGTATGGCAATCGGAGCACCGCGGCCGGCAAGGCGAGTGGCCACCTTGGCGACCGTGCCGTCCCCGCCCGCCACGACGACCAGCTCACCCGGATCCTCCAGCGCCGCCTCGAACCGTTCGCCCTTGGAAGACTGGTACCGGACCTTGTAGCCCGCCCGCTCGAGGAGCCGCCGCAGAGCCTTCGCCGACCACCTGCGGTCTCCGGCGGAGGGGTTGTGGATCAACGTCAGGAGCCTCGGCGATCGATGCTGGCGCACGTCTCTTGCGTCGCGAGTCATTGCGCCCGAGCCCGTCCGTCCGCTTACCCGAGCTGGCTGGGCTCGAAGCCGGGCTCGTCGTCTTCCGGCGACAGCGCACGGTAAGCCGCCTCGAGACGTTCCTGCGACCAGCCGAGAAAGACGCCGTCGCCGCGATAGAGCGCCCCCGCGGACGAGACCTCGACGAGCGTGATCATCCCTTCCCCTTCCTCACATCCGACTCTCAAGCGCCACGCCGACTGGGTGAAAGAACCTTCCCGCGTGCGAATCGAGGCGCGACCGAGCTCGAGGCACCGGGGATTGGTCAGTCCGGGAACGGCCGCCGACTCAGGCACGCCTGAGATTCTAGGAGATTCGGCGCCCGACTCTCGGCTCGAGCTTCCATCGGACGCGGCGGAGGCGCCCGAAAGGTCCCCATGCAGACGCCAAATCCTCGCGGACTCGCTCAACCGGATTTTCTCCCCGCGCCTCGGCGAAGCGGCGCGCCGCCGACCAGGTCCCAAGGTACCCCACCAGGTCGTCCAACGACCATCGCCTCTCCATCCAAAAGATGGGAACGGTCTGCTCGGCGAAGGGAAACTCGAGCTTTCCATAACCTCGCTCGACGAGCGACCTCTCCGGGGGCCAGTAGGGCCCCACGATATCTCGATAGAGATGGTGGACGACCGCATCGACCTCTTCGCTGACATGCAGAAGGTCGTAGCACCAGATCGCGATCATTCCGCCGGGAACGAGGACCCGGCGCGCCTCCCGCCAGAAGCGAGGCCGGTCGAACCAGTGGAGGGCCTGCGCGACGGTGACGAGGTCGATCGACCCCGCCTCGATTCCCGATCGCTCCGCCGCGGCTACTCGATAGAGGACCCGGGGGTGGCGTCGAGCGTGGGAGATCTGGCGCTCGCTGGCATCCGTCGCGATCACCTCCCTGAAATGGCGCGCGAGTGTGACCGCCGCCTGCCCGCTGCCCGTCGCGCAGTCCCAGGCGCGGCGGCGGGCCGGAGCGAGACCGGCAAGATAGTCAAAGAGACGATCCGGGTAATCGGGGCGCCAGCGCGCGTACTCCGTGGCTCCGGCGGAAAAGTGGTCCGGAAACTTCTTCGGCCGCGGCACTTACGTCGTGGGGCCCCAGTGATCGAAGAGACGACGAGTCGCTTCTTCCGCCATTCGCGCGGCATCCTCGGGGGTCGCCTCGCCGCGGGCTACACGCGAGAACATCGTCGGAATGACGAAGGTGTTGAAGACCTCATCCGTGCCTGCCGTGGCGTACCCCGGAAACCCGATGTTGGTCGTCCAGTCGAGGACGCCCGACAGCACCGCATACTTGCCCGGCGGGTCCGCCGAGGGGTCCTTCGCGAGCTCCTCGGCGAGGTGCGGCACCGTCGCCGGGAACGACGGAAAGTTGTAGAACTCGCTCTCGCGAAAGACGGAATCGAAGCTGTCGATGAG
>DASXTI010000153.1:0-2732 GCA_036505535.1 Thermoanaerobaculia bacterium | reverse complement strand
TCATCCGAATTCGCGGCGGGACTCCAAAAAGCGATGGCGCTCGCAGCCTCGGCCCGGTCCGTTCTGCTGTGCGCCGAGGCGCTGCCGTGGAAATGTCACCGCTCGATGATCGCCGACGCGTTGACTGCGCGCGGCTGGTCGGTCGTCGACGTTCTCTCGGAGCGCGAGACGCGGGAGCACCGACTCCCGCCGTTCGCGCGGCTCGAGGGAACAAGGGTGGTCTACGATGGCACCGCTGGCGGGATCTCTGGTTTGTAGTCCGTAGTCTGTGGTCTGTAGTTTGTAGTTGAGCCCGCCATGAACCACAGATTACAAAACTACAGACTACAAACTACAGACTACAAACTACAAGCCCTACAGACTCTTTGCCGCCAACAACAGCACGTCCATCGCGCCGGGGCTGATTCCGATCTTCTTCCACTCCGACACCAGCGCCGCGAAGGCGGCCGAGAGCGTCTGCGTTTCGGCGGCCCGGGCCAGGCGCATGATCGCTTTCTCCGGGGACGCCGGCTTGCCCGTGGACTGAAGCGCGAAGAGCCCCTTCGAGGCGACGACGAGCAGGTCTGCCTTTGCCGTCTGGAGCGTGACTTCACGCAAGCCGCCCGATTCGCGGACGTCGACGGGGACCGGCCGCCCGAACCGCAGCAAGTAGGGGACCGGCGCCTGGCGGGTCGCCATCGAGACGCGGTCCTCCTTCCAGCGGGTTGCCGTGACGGAGCATTCGGGGGCAATTGAGCCGATCTTCTCGACGATCTCGGCGGGCGTCGCCGTGGACAGGAGGCGGCGCCCCAGGCCGGAGGCCCGGACCAGGGCGCCGACCGAATCCTCGATTTCCCGGTGATCCTCGAGCAGGAGGAACGCGAGGATTCCGGGACCCGTCTCCACCGCATAGATGGCCACGTTGGGCTCGCCGGACCGCCAGCGCAACGGAACCGATTCGAAGCCCGCCGTCTCCGGCCAGCTCGTCGGGACGAGCAGGGGCATTACCCCTTTGAGCACCGCCGCCGCCCCGTCCCGCCGCGCCTCGCGTAGCGCGGCTTCGTGCTCCCTCACGCTCTCGACCGCGAGCGCCGCGTGGGTCCCGACCTCCGCTAAGAACTCTTCGTCTTCCTTGGTGAAATGGCGGCGCCGCTTGTTGAGAATCTCGACCACGCCGACGATCTCGCCGCGAGGAGTGCGCATGGGCGCCGCGAGCAGAGAAACGGTCCGGAAACCGGAGGACGCGTCGGTCCGCTTGTCGAAGCGCGGATCCTGGTAGGCGTCGACCGTGTTGACGAGCTGGCCGGTTTGCGCGACGGTGCCGGCGATGCCGGTTCCGATGGGGAGTCGAATGGGATTCACGGCACCCCCTTCGAGGATCTGGCTGACGAGCTCGTCGGAGTCGGGGTCCTTCAGGAAGATGGTGCCGCGCTCGGCATCCGTCTCCGAGGTGGCGGTCCTCAGAATGATGCGAAGCGTCTCGGTCGGGTCGAAGGTAGCGGCGAGGGACTTGTTCGCCTCCAGGATCACCATCAGCTTGACCATCTTGGCGCGGGTGACGGAGACCTCGGCGAGCACGCGATCGAGAACCTGTCCCTCGAAGGCGACGATGGCGTCGGCCAGCGAGCTGGCGTCGGCAAAGCGCGCCTCCGGATCCTTGGCGATCGCCCGCTCCAGGATGTCGCGAAGCTCGGGGGGCAGGTCGGGCCTCAGGGTCTCGACTCTCGGCGGCGCCTCCGAGATGACCCGGCGCACCAGCCGCGCGGTGTCGTTGTCGTCGAAGGGAACCCTTCCCGTGAACATCTCGTAGAGCAGGACGCCCATCGCGTAGACGTCGGTGCGCTGCGTCGGTGCCTCCCCGCGCAGCAGCTCGGGCGCCAGGAACTGCGGCGTGCCCGGAACCGTGTCTCCCTGCTCTCCCCGGTAGAGCTCGGTCTCCACCGCGATGCCGAAGTCCATCAGCCGCGGCTTCCCGTCCTCTCCGACGATGACGTTTTCGGGCTTCAGGTCTCGATGGAGCACACCAATCCGGTGCGCCGCCGCCAGCCCGTTGCAAATGCCCTTGGCGATCGCGAGCCCCCGCCCCAGAGGCAGCATTCGTTCGCGCTCTTCGATTTCCTTGAGCGTCTTGCCGGCGAGATACTCCATCGAGACGAACTCCTCGCCTTCGATCTCGGCGAGGTCGTAGACGCGGCAGACATTTTCGTGCGTGACCTTGCGCGACAGGATGATCTCGCGCCGCAGCGTCTCGCGCCGCTCCGGCGAGACGCGGTCGGGCCGGATGCGTTTCAACGCGATCTCGTAATCGAGCTTCAAATCTCGGGCGCGGTAGACGACGCCCATGCCGCCGAAGCCGAGAACCGCATCGATGCGATAGCGCCCGCCCAGTATGGTCCCGACATTGACGGGCGCCTCGCGAGAACTCGACTCGCCGAGACTCGATGCGTCGCGCGTGGGTAGCTCGCTCTCGTGGGACAAGGCAGCCTGATTCTAAAACGAGTCGACGAGGCGTTTCCCCTTCGTCCGCCTTTGACTTTCGTTCTCCCTGGGAATAGATTGCGCGCAAGAGTGCCAAAGACCGTCCCATCTTCTCTGGCTTGCCTGCGAGAATTTGAGGGGAGGAGAACTTTGAGACAGCGCCATAGCGCCCCCCAGCCACGCGTCTTTCTCGCGCTGGTCGTCCTCGGCCTTCTGGTCAGCGCTCCCGCGACCCCCTCCGGCTTCCAGGTCATGACTCAGGGCGCTCGCGCCAC
>DASXTI010000152.1:0-33637 GCA_036505535.1 Thermoanaerobaculia bacterium | reverse complement strand
ATCGCCGCGGCGCCCCAGGGGAACCGGCCGGCCACCATCGTGCACAGCGCATAGACGTTCGTCACGAGCGGCGGATAGCTAAGCTGCATGTAGAAATGAAAGGGTTCTCGGAGAAACGAGGCATCGATCGTTCTTGACAGAGCGAACTGTTGCGCTTTGGACCCCCAGAAGAGAACGAGGTCTCCGGACGTCGCGGCGCCCGCGACCGTGGCGGCCGCAGCCGTGGCGACGCTCAAAACCATCAGAGCGGTACCTCCGCGAGTCAGTCCTCCGTCTTCCGGCATGCGCACGAGCGCCATGCGCGTTTCCGCCGCCTCGCCCTTCAGCAGCCAGCGAAGCAGGCCCGCCAGCGCCGTCGCGCACGCAAAGAGAACGAGCGTGTTCCAGGTCCACTCCAGCAGGGACCAGACCACCATTAAGAACGAGAAGAGCACCGCCCCGACCATGCCCGCCAGCACCGCGCGGGTGACCGTCGAAAACCGCCGATAGGCTCCGTGGCGAAGAAGAGGCGCTCCCGCCAGCGGGAGGAGAAGAAGCGACAGAAGCCAGACAATGCCCGCTCTCATCGTCGCCACACGGTTCCAGCGGGTGTTTCGCGCACGAGCGCGCCGGGCGGCGGATCCGGTCTTCTTCCGAGGACGACTAAGAAGTCCGCCTGGGGAAGCATCTCGGGCCGTGTCGAAGCGTTCCACATCGACGCCGGCAGGACACGGCGACCCGGGAGAAGCGCGACGGCGTAGGCGTACAGGTAGAAGTCGTGATCTAGGTCGGGCGGCTCCGTCATGACGAGCACCGATGCGTGCGCCGGTATCGCGTCGCAGACCGAAACCAGGAACCCGAAGTCGGTCGCCGCGTCCGGCGAGGGCCATCGATCGAATGGAGTCGATGTCGGCCAGAATCCCCGGTCAAACGGCAGGCGCGCGATGCCCACGAACGTCAAAATGGCTGCGGCAATCAGAGGAACAAAGCGCCTCGATTCGCGTCGAACAGGATTCACGGCGCGGGCAGCCATCGCATCGCGGGCGTTAGGCCGTGGGGCCGGGCGATGGAGACGCCGAAGGCGGGAGAAGATCCACCCTGCCCTGCGCGGCGCGAAAGGCGCGCGCGCTGACCGCGAGAAGAAGAGTCGGAAAGAGGGCTATGGTGATCCGCGACAGCGCGCTTTCCACTTGCCAGACAGGGTCGAAGGCCGACAGAACGCAGGCGGCCAGATACAACAGCTCCTGGCCGATGAGCGCGGGCAGGAGCGGATCGGCGAATGCCGGCCGCGTCAGAATCAACAGGAGCAGCAGCGCGGCGAGTGGCAGGAGGATCGCCGGAAGCTCGATGCTGGCGAGGTGGCGCGCGACGGCCGCGATTCTTGCGGCCACCTCCGTCGACCGGTGGAACGAGAGAAGGCTCCAATCGAACGCGCGGCCGGGCACCCTCCCACGCAATATGCGAAGGAGGAGTGCGTGGCCGATAACCGGCAAGATCAGACAATAAAGGGGCGCGGTCGTGATCGGACGGCGGCGAATCAGACGTTCGCCGGCGAAGACCGTAGCCACGACGATAACGTAAGGCTGACCCCTCGGTCTTCGTCGCCGCGCAGATGAGCGCCGCGATGGCGAGCCGGCCTCGAGCCGCCCCACTCTGGCGCTCCAGACAATCCAGAAATGCCGCGGCGAGCAACACGAAACCGAAGGCCATGGGTATCTCGGCCGTGCCGACATTGTTCATGGAGTAGAGAGGCACGCAGAGAGCCACGAGAAGCCCCGTGGCGGCGCGCCCGCAAGCGGCGAGATTCGGCGCCCGATGAATCCCGACGTCAGCAGAACGGTTCCCGATTGCAGGAACGGATAGAGGAGCGCGAGCGCGCGACCATCCCATTCCGCGACGGAGGCGGCGAGCGAGGAAAGCAGCAAAGGGACGAGAAGCGGATATGTCGGATTCGAGCCCGCGATCGAGGGATCATGAAAGAGACGATCAGGGATCGACGCCGTCGTGAAGATCGCCCTGGCCTTCAGTCCCCAGATCGATTCGTAATCCGTCCCCCACATCGGCGTCCGCGTCGCAGCTACCGCGAAGAGGAAGACCACGACGAAGGAGAACGCACGGAGAAGCTCGACGGACGCCGAGCGTGGTCGGCGATCCTGGCTCGGCACCCTTCGGCGACGGACCAGCAGAGAAAGCGCCGCGACGAGGAGGCCGGCAGCGGCCAGCTTCTTAGGTCCCGGCTGGAGACGCGCGGCGAGCATCGCGACGCATAGCGAAACGAGGATCAGCAACCCGATGACCATGCTCCAGGCCAGGCCTTCCGCTCTCGAGAGACTCGCCGTCAGAGGGCGAGCGGCGAGATATCCGATGCCCGTGACCGCCGTCAGAACGATCGCAACGGCGGCGAGGCCGTGAGCGACCATCAGGTTTGCCCAGGCTTCTCTTGCCCTGACCGTGTACAGGGGGGATAGGGCGAACAGCAGCAAGCAGACGATCGGGAGGGTCGGGCGAATGCGCTCGGCGAGGAGGCGTCCGTCACCCGGTGGCCTCATCGGCTTCATGCTCGCGGCCGCGGGAGGACGCCGGGACCCATCCGCGCGACCATGCTCGACGCGCAGCCTACGCCAGCCTCGTGAGTCGAGCAAGGCGCCCCCAGGGCTCCCGAAGGCACGTCGTGCGTAACTTCCTCGCTGACGACGGACGCCGCGAGGAAAGAGATTGAGGTACGCCGTCGCGGACGCCGAAAGCTAATTCGCAGGTCATCGGAGGATCCGCCGCGCCGCACGCCGGCCGCTCACGATCGCCGCCGGAACCGTGCCGCTCAGCGCGCCTTCGGTCGCCTCCCCGGCGAAGAAGAGCGTTCGCTCGATGGGCCGCGCGAGGGCGGAGGGCGCGAACTCCCCGCCGACCGCCTGGTAGCTATAGGCGCCGCGAGCGAAAGGATCCGCGCTCCAGTCGTGCGCGTGCCACGCGATGAGCAGCCGCCGCAAGCGCTCCGCCCTCATTTTCCACAACGATCCGAGCGTCTGGAGCGCCTTGCTTAAGAGCGCCGCCGCCGGAAGGCGAAGCAACGAGCGGGCGCGCGGACCTCCGGCCCAACCCGTGATCATCGGAACTTGAGCCGGCGCGGCCGTCCACCACGTCGGAAAGGCCTCGTCGAAGCCGTGCAGGAACGCGATCTCGTCGATTTCACGCCCGCCCGGAGGCCGGAGGCGCGCTAGATTCTTTTCCTGCAGCCAGAACGGCTCGCGAAAGCGCAGAACGATCTTCACGACATCTCCCATCTCGATTGAGGAAAGCGCCCGCCGCATCCGGAGAGGATCGGGGTCGAACTCGATGGCGCCCCGCTGCCCGAGAGTCGCCTTCAGCACACCCGCTGTCACCGTCACGATTGCGTGCCCCGCACGAAAGGTCTCACCCCCCGACGTGAAAACATCGACTTCTCCGCGCCGCCAGCGGATCCGTTGGACCACGGCGGAGCGGCGGAGCGTGCAGCGTTCCGGATCGAGGCTCCGCCGAAGCCAGTCGGTGACGCCGTCGTAACCTGAGACCACGCGGAACTGCGTTCTATCGTTGGGCGAAGGCCGCGATTCTCCGGCCGTCGAGAGAGCCTTCTCGCTCGCACGCTCGAGCGGCGCGGCGTCGTATCCCTCGACCAACGAGGCGGCGAGCCGTTTCAGCGCGGCGGGCATCCGGCGGCGCGAGCGGAGGAAATCGGCGACCGACCGGTCGGGGCCGGAACGCCGCATCTGCCGCGTGACTTGATCGAACCGCGTCCAGACATCGCGCAGCGGGCGCAACCGCGACGGCGTTGCCTCGAATTGAGCATCCGGGAGGCGGTCCACCAGCAGCCCCGCCCTGCGAACGATGTCGAAGACCTCGTCGCTGCGCCCGTGGACGAATTCGGCGCCGAGCTCGACCGGAAGCGGCCACCCACGCACCCTCAGAGTTCGGATGCGGCCGCCCACTCGCGGCCGGGCCTCGAGGATCGCGACCCTGAGCCCGGCACGGCCGAGCACCTCGGCCGCCGCGAGGCCCGACGCTCCTGCTCCCACGACGACGACGTCCCACGGCTTTGCCATGTCCTGTCACTGCGAAGCAAAACGAAGGCCACGGAGGACTCCCCTGTCTGCGGCGAGAGGACGAGGAGAGGGAGTGAAAGATAAATCCACGGTCTCTTCGCGAGCGTTGCCCTGGCTGTGATGGCCGTTCGGTTTTAGCACGCGCAGTCCGATGCGTCCTATCGGGTCATCCAGAGGGTCCGGGTGGGCGGCCCTGATCCGACGGCCGCCAGCGGTCGACGAGAGTCTTGCTACGAAGCGTAGACGAGCGTGACGGGAGAGGGCGTAGTCTCGAAGGACACGGTCCAGAAGCCCGCCTCGCGGAGCCATCCCTGGTAGTCCGAGCGCCTCCAGGTCGAGCCCTCCTTCGTGCGGAGCAGCATTTCAGAGCGGAAGAGGAGCGGAAAGGGAGGCCCGGAACGATCGTCGTCGACGACGAAGTCCGAGATGACGAGCGTGCCTCCCGCCTTCAATGCCTTTCGGAGCTTACGAAAGAGGAGGACGTTCTCCGCCGGAGACTCCTGATGGGCAATGTGGGAGTAGACACCGACGTCGTACTCGGCCGTTCCAAAGTCGGCGACATGGAAGTCGCCATCGACGGGGCGGAAGCGGTCCGCGAGACCCTGCCGGGCCAGGGATTCCCGAGCGATCCGGTTGACGTTGGGCCAGTCGATCTGGGTCGAGCGAGCCTGGCGATTCAATCCCAGCCAGATCGTGGAGTAGACGCCGGAGCCGCCCCCCACGTCCAGAATCGAGACGGGTCCGGCTTCGGCGAGCTTGAGCCGCTCGGCCGCGGCGAGCGCGACCGGCACGGCCAGGATCGCGATGGCCGGCACGAGCTGCTCCCAGAATGGGTTCTCCGGCAAGTCCGCCGTCTCGGAGATGGTTGGTTTCCCTGTCCGGACCACATCCGGAAGCGCCGGCCAGTCCGAAAGCTCGGCGAGCATGACCTTCGGGAATCCGCCGAAGTAGGTCTGCTTTCCTTCCACGAGAAACTCGGCTGCGTCCGGAGCGTTGCGATATCGGCCATTCGACACGGTGAGAAACCCGAGGCTGACCAGGCCGTCGAGAAGCGCACCCGCGCCTCGCGGCGAAAGGTCTGCCTTATCCGCCAGTGCCTCGGGCGTATCGATACCCCCCTCGACATGCGTGAAGACGGAGTGGATGACTCCTGCGCCGAGGACCGCGGCCGCCCAACCCGCGGTCGCCGTCTGCAGGATTCGTTCCGGCGTCAAAGATGCTTCGTTCATTACCCGCCGCTACCGTAGAAAACGGCGCGCCGAAGCACAATGAGGAATCTCCCTCAATTTGAGGTGTCGAACCTCGGTTCCGCCCGATCCGTTTAAGATTTCGAGGTTCCTTTCTTCGTCGCTTCCGTCAGCAGGCCCGCCTCCGGGAGCGCCATCCCACCCGCGGCTCCGAGCGGTTCGACGCCGGCAAAGCCCCGTCCGATGTGGATTCCGCTGCCGCGCTCGGATCCGAGAGGGTAGCCCCGGTATCCGTGCCGACGCCGCTTTCGGAAACCCGCCAAACCGCCGCCGGTTGGATGCTCCGGCTGAGGGTTTTCTTTCTCTGAAGAAGCCTTCTCCTCTGACATTTGCGTCCTCCGTCGAGAATGAATCACGACCACGAATCGGAACCGCCGAAAGCTTCGACCCTCTGCGGACAACCGCTCCCGGAATCGAGATATTCGCGCCGAGGCGTCACATCGAGAGGACATCCGGCGGGACGCCCCGCCTTCCTCATCGCGCTTCGCGCTACTCGAAAGTGGAGGGTATGGCGGGATATGCTTTCTTCCGCGATCCGATCTCGAAAAATGCGCGGCCTCTCCGAACCTCATCCGGTCACCAAGAACCGGATCCTTTCCGCTCTGCTCAACGGCGCGTACCGACATCTCGTGCCGAAACTGGAACGGGTCCCTCTGGCTCTCGGCGAGGTCATCTATGCGGCGGATGACCCGATTCGATACGTCTACTTTCCGGAAACCGCCGTGATCTCGATGCTGGCGATCATGGAGAGCGGCGATACGGCCGAGGTGGGTCTGATCGGCAATGAAGGAATGGTGGGCATTCGGGTCTTCCTCGGAGCGACGACGGAACCCGAGCAAGCCATCGTGCAGGTTCCCGGCACGGCGATGCGGATGGATGCGGCAGCCCTGAGGGAGGAGCTTCGGCTCGGCAGCCCGCTCCAGCACCTGCTGCTGCGCTACACGCAATCGTTGATGAGACTCATCAGCCAGTCCGCCGCCTGCAACGTGCACCATCCGATCGAGCAACGGCTGGCCCGATGGCTGCTCATGATGTACGACTACATCGTCTCGAAAGAGCTTCGGCTCACCCAGGAACACATCAGCGTCATGATGGGGAGCCGGCGTCCCAGCATTACGGCGGCAGCCTCTCGTCTCCAGAAGGCGGGGTTGGTCAAGTACACGCGAGGCCACATCGTGATCCGCGACCGGCAGGGCCTGGAAGCCGCGGCCTGTGAGTGCTACTGGGTCATTCGAGAGGAATTCGAGCGTTTGCACGCCGACATTCCCCGGCTGTTGTCCGCGGACCCGGCGAGTCGGAACCTGCCGGCGCAAAGGACCGCGACCCCCGCCCGGGCTGCAAGGATCCGCCGAACAGCGACGAAGGCCGCGGGCTCAGTCGTTCGGATGCCGCCGTCCCGTGGGCGCCGGCCTCCTCGACCCTTGAGACGCGACCACCGGTAGCCGCCCGAACCTGTGGCGGGACGCGGCCGATGGAGAAAGGGGCCGCGGGAGGAATCCGGGAGGGAGGATCGGCCGCCGCCGCATCGGCACAGGCCGCAAGAAATGGTGTCGTGGGACGTGAGAGTAATTTCCGTCATAGGGCGTCCCGTAACCGTAGGAGTACGGGCTCATCCCCATGGACGCCGCGAGGCGCGCGGATTCCTCGCCCGCAACCGCTGCCCCTCCACGCTCGGCAGGCTCGCCGGTTGCTCCGACGTCGATGGCGGAGACCCCCGCAAGATAGCCGAGCACGGTCTCACCGATTCGCGATCGGCGTAGCCGGGCGTAGTCATCGGCGCTCAGAATGACCGGAATCTCGGACCGGTGCGACTGGACGTACGCAAGGAGGATCTCCTCGGAGACGCCGCCGCGCAGCAGGCGCACGAGATCGGCGGCGATCCCTCCGGTCTCCCGTTCCAGCGCGCCAGAGATTCCCCGCCGCTCGAGCCGCACATCGCCTCCGGATCCCGAGATCCGCACCTGCGAATGCTCGAGTGGCGGCGCCGCGGACTCTCCGCCTGCGGTCGAACGCGAGATCATCTCCTTGAGCACGTCGTCACCGACGCCGGCCGCCCTCAGAGTCAGCACGTCGTCGGCCGCCAGCGAGAAACGAGAGTCGCTGACGCGGATGAGCCGAACGATCTCTCCCCCCGGATACCCCTGGCCCGCCAGACGCAGGACGTCGTCGCGAGAAAACTGCAACGCGGCGCCCAAGGCGATGGCCTCCGACACCGTCGGCAGAAGGAAGAGAAGGAAGGCGCGGCGGAAAGTGCCTGGATCTTTCATTCCGGCGTTCGGACCGGAGCCATCAGATCCTAACACCGCGGAAACAGGCCGCTATCGTTGCTTTCTCTAGCTCCCGCGGAGCTTGCGCGCCGCCTCCGCGCGCATCCGTTGCATGGCGTTGGTCTCCTGGTCGGAGTAGCGCTCCTCTCGCCATGGGTCGGCGCGCATGTGGTATCCGTTGACCTCCCAAAAGCCGGGCGGGTTGACGTTCGAGAACTCGAGCGCCCGCACCCATTTGGCGCTCTTCCAGAAGTAGAGCTTCGGGACGACGAGGCGGCAGGGGCCGCCGTGCTCGGCCGCGAGGTCTCGACCGTCGTGCTTGATCGCCAGGAGGACGTCATCGCCGATGAAGTCCTCCAGGGCGATGTTCGTCGTGTATCCCTCCTCGGTGCGGGCCGTGACCGCAACGGTGTCCGGCTCGAGTCGGACGTGCCTCATGACTTCGCGGATGGAGACCCCCTCCCATCGGTTGTCGAGCCTGCTCCAGCGCGTGACGCAGTGGATGTCAGAGGTGATCTCGACTCGAGGCAGCCGGAGGAACTTCTCCCAGTTCCAGGAGACTTCCTCCTCGACTGAGCCGAAGCACCGAAGCGTCCAGGTCCGCAGGTCGGGATGCGGAGTCCCGCCGAAGGTCAAGACCGGCCACTTCCTAGTCAGGACCTGTCCGGGCGGAAGGCGATTCTCCAAGGTGCCCTTACTCCTTCACGAAAGACGGGCTAATCCCATCACAACGCGCTCTCGGTTGGTTGTTCATGGGGAGCGCGCGTTGCCGAGGAGCCAGACAGACGTCAGGGACGCGAGCAGAGCGAGCCCGGCGCAGAGCAGCGCCACGACCCGGAAGGATGCGATCAGGGAAGAAGCAATCGCGGTCGCGACGGCGCGGGAATCCTTCTCGGGCAATCCATTCGGCGGTCTCGCGGCGCCGAGCTTGGCCCGTTCGATTCGGGGGATCGCTCTCGCCGCGGCCGAGACGTCGCTCCTCTCGAGGCGGCGATCCAGCGTCCGGTTGAACGCGGCGCCGGCCGCCAGACCCAGCACAGCGATCGCGAGGAGGCCGGCGACCCGCGCCACGGCGTTGTTGACACCGGAAGCCAGACCCTGCCGCTTCGGGTCCACGGAGTTCATGACGGTCGTCGTCAAGGGGGCGATGGTGATGGCCATGCCGAGTCCCAGAGCGGCTATTCCTGGAAAGTATCCGGTCCAGTATCGGGCGCCGGGGCCGGGCAAGGCCAGAAGCGCGATTCCGAGGGCGGCGACGAGCGGGCCGACGATCAAGGGCCCGCGCGGGCCGATCCGGTCGACGAGTCCGCCCGACCAGCGTGAGAGCGCGAAGAGAATGACGATGAACGGCAGAAAGGCCGCGCCGGCCTCGGTCGGCGAGTACGCCTGGCCCTGGATGAGCACGAAGGGAAGAAAGTAGGTGACGCCGATGAGCGCCGCGTAGAGGAGGAGCGTCAGCAGGTTTGCGCCGGTGAACGTGCGCGAACGAAAGAGGCTCGGTGGAACCATCGGATGCGACTTCCAACGCTGGACGATGGGAAACGCCACCAGCGCGCAGGCGCCCACCGCCAATGGGGCCGCGACGCGCATGTCTCCGAATCCGCGGCCGCCCGACGCAATGAGGCCGAACGTCAGACCGGAGAGCCCGAGTGTCGCGAGCGCCGCGCCGGCGAGGTCGAGGGTCGGCGCGTCGGGGTCGCGCGATTCCGGCACCCGGGCCAGCGCGATCGCGATGACGGCCAGAGCAAGAGGGAGATTGATGAAGAAGACCGCCCTCCAGGAGAGTTTCTCGACGAGCCATCCGCCGGCGAGCGGTCCGACCGCGGTGGCAATCGGCGTGAATGCCGACCAGGTTCCGATGGCGCGACCCCGGTCGGCCGCCGAAAAGGTGGCGCCGATCAGAGACAGGCTGCCCGGCACGAGCAGCGCGCCGCCCACTCCCTGCACGGCCCGGGCGACCACGAGCTGCCGGACGTCCGAGGCCAGACCGCAGGCGATCGAGGCCACGGCGAAGAGCGCCGTGCCGCAAAGGAAGACGCGCCGTCGGCCGAATCGGTCCCCGCACACTCCTCCGACGAGGATCAGAGAGGAAAGGCAGAGCGCGTAGGACTCGACGACCCACTGCGCGTCCGCCGCCGAGGCTCCGAGGCTCTCCTGGAGGACGGGCAGGGCCACATTGACCACGGTGCCGTCGATGAAAGCGAGGCTCGAGCCGAGAATCGCGGCCGCCAGCACCCACCGCTTCGTCGCCGCGTCCCCTCGACCCGGCGCGAACAGCGACCGAAGGACTCCTTCGTCGCAAGGCCAGCGGGGAACGAAACTCATGCGCTCTTCGGCTTCGCCGTCCGAATTCGTGCGAGGGCTTCTATCGAAGCCTGGCAGGATCGAGCCGACCGTGTAACCGCTCGGGTCATATAGACTCGGTAGTCTTACGAATCACACCTCGATGATCAACACGCGGCTCGCGAACCGCTACGAGCTCCTCGGCGAGCTCGGCCGTGGCGGAATGGGAGTGGTGTATCGCGCTCGCGACCCGCTCTTGAATCGCGAGGTCGCGGTGAAGCTCATCTCATCGACGGATCTCACCACGGAGCTCGAGGAGCGGTTCCAGCGCGAGGCGCAGGTCGTCGCGCAGATGGACCATCCCGCCATCGTGCCGATCTACGACCTGGGACGGCACGATGGCTCACTCTTCTTCGTCATGCCCGTCGTCGGCGGAACGAATCTCTTGCGTCTGCTGCGAGACGGCTCGCTCCGCTTGGGCGAGGTCGTCGACATCGGAATTCAGACCGCCGACGCCCTGGACTACAGCCACTCGCGCGGCGTCGTGCACCGGGACATCAAGCCAGCCAACATCATGGTGACGCGCGATGAAAGCTCGGGAGCGCGGGTCCGCGTGATGGACTTCGGCCTCGCCCATGCGATCACGGAGTCCCGATTGACGAAGACGGGAACGCTCGTCGGGACGGTTGCATACCTCTCCCCGGAGCAGGTGAGTTCACGCGCGTTCGATGGCCGGTCGGACATTTACTCCCTCGGCACCGTCCTCTACGAGTGCCTCGTCGGGGAACCGCCTTTTACGGGAGAGGTTCAGTCCATCCTCTATCGCATCGTTCACGAGATCCCGCAGCCGCCGCGCGCTCTGGGCGCGGAGATTCGGGAGGAGCTCCAGGACATCATCCTCCGCTGCCTCGAGAAGGACCCGGGCAAACGTCCCCAGAAAGCGGGGCAGGTCGCCGAGGCGTTGCGGCGTCACAAATCGAGCCTCCAGAGCGACGAGTTCCGAATGTCGGTCGTCCTCTCCGCCAGCAGGACGATCGCGCGTCCATCGCTCTCCGCGTTCATCGGCCGCGAGAAGGAGTTCGCCGAGTTACAGAGAAGGCTGAATGCGGCGATGACGGGAGACTGCCAATTCGCTGTCGTGGCGGGCGAGCCCGGGATCGGAAAGAGCCGGCTTCTCGAAGAGCTGAAGAACCTCGCGGCGGTGCGCAAGATCCGCGTCCTCTACGGGCGCTTCATCGAGCAGGATCGGGCCTTCTCCTACCAGGGTTTCTGCGAGCTGATCCAGGACTACTTCCGATCCCGCGAGGCGGGAAGCTCTTCCGCGGAGCGCCCGGATCTCTCGGACATCGCCGCGGATCTCATTGCTCTTTTTCCGCAGCTCTCCGAGATCGCGGAGCTGCGTTCGGCGGTGAGCGGCGACTCGCGGATCGCCGCCACGGGTGAGGAGAAGAGGACCGAGGATCGGATTCAGATCTTCGAGCTTCTCGCGCGAACACTCACACGGATCGCGGGCGGAAAGCCGCTGCTTCTCATCCTCGAGAATCTCCACGGCGCCGAGGTCTCCATCGAGGCGCTCCAGTACATCGTTCGCCGGCTCGGGCCGACGCCGACGCTCATCGTCGGCAGCTACCGACAGACGGAAACCGACAAGCGGCATCCGCTCACGCGGATGCTCGACTCCTTTGCCGATGATCCCCGCTTCGTCTCGCTGACGCTGGGACCCTTTTCGCCCTCCGAGCACCGAGCCCTCATCCAGTCCCTGGTGGGCGCCCCCAAGGTCGCCGACGAGTTGGCACAGAGGCTGCGCGACGCGACCGAGGGGAATCCGTTCTTCACGAAGGAACTGATCCGGTCGCTCGTGGAATCCGGAGGAATCGCGAAGGACGACACAGGGGCCTGGAGCTTCTCGAAGGAGGCGGCGATCGCGGCGGACGTGCTGCCGGCGACGATCCAGCAGGCCGTCGAGAAGCGGATCGAGCGCCTCCCCGAGGAGCTTCACGAGCTTCTCTCGGCCGCGTCCGTGCTCGGAAAGACCTTCGACTTCAAGGATCTCGAAACTCTCGCGGAGGGAACGAAGGATCTGGACAATCAAATCGACCGACTCGTCCGCGAGGGAATTCTCGAAGAGGAGCGTGAGTCCCGCGGGGACCGTCTGACCTTTTCGAGCGGAATCGTCCGAGACGTGCTGTACGGAGCCCTCTCGCGCCGGAAGCGCCGCTCGATCCACCGGAAGTACGCCGAGCTGATCGAGAAGCGCTATGCCGGACGGCTCGAGCGCGTCTATCCGGAGCTCGTCCATCATTTCTCGCAGGCCGACGTGCCCGAGAAGACCGTCGAGTATGGCCTGAATCTCGCGAAGAAGTCGCTCGACGCCTTCAGCCCGGAGGACGCGATTCGGGTTGCGAAGATCGCTCTCGAGTTCCTCGAAGACGAAGAGTGGGCAGGCGAGCGGTCGCTCGAGGGAGAGGCCCGGCTGCTGTTGGCCCACGGGTATCGCATGACCGGCAATCTCGACGGTGCGCTGCGCGAGGCCGAAGCCGCCATCAAGGTTCTCGAACAGGAGAAGCAACCCGGCCAGGCCGCGGGAGGAGTCCTCTTCGCCGCGGAAACCGCCTGGCAGGCGCGCCGGATCGACGATGCCCGGCGCTGGATCGAGCGGGGAATCGCGGCGGCCCGCCCGGCGGGAGAGTTCGAGTCCTTGACGAAGCTGCTCGCGCTGGCCGGGACCGTCGCGAACCTCCGAGGCGAGTACGCGAAGGCGGCGTCCTATCAGGCCGAGATCGAAAAGCTCACCCCGAAAGAAAGAGCCGCGGAGGAAGAGATCCCGGCCGGAGGCACGCTCGTCGTCGCCATGCCGAACCCGATCGCCGCGACCGAGCCGGGCGCCTACGAGACGACCGAAGAGCACGAAGTCCTCGCGAACGTCTTCGAGACTCTCGTAACAACCGACTCCCAGGGAAACCTGGCACCCCTGCTCTGTGAGCGATGGGCTCTCGAAAACGACGGCCGGACGGTGCGGCTGCAACTCCGCCCCGGCGTGCTCTTCTCCAACGGCACGCCCTTAACCGCCGAGGTCGTCAAGGAATCTCTCGAGCGGTCGATCCGGCTATCCCGCCAGGCCATGCCGGCGGCTTTCGTCGCGATCCACGGCGTCCCGGACTACCTCGACGGCAAAACGGAAGGCGTCGAAGGGATCGCGACTCCTTCCCAGCAGGAGATCGAGATCCGGCTTCGAGACCCGCTTCCGATCTTCCCTTCTTTGCTGACGGACGGGAGGACCGCCATCGTCGCCGTTACAACGGCCGAGCAAGGCAAACCGCCGACTCTCGGCACCGGGCCATTCCAGCGAGTGCTCCAGACGCCGGATCGAGCGATTCTCGAGCGCAATCCTCGTTACTGGAAGGAACCGCCGGCGCGTCTCGATCGGATCGAGTTTCGAGCCTCCCTCTCGGCTTCCGCGATCGCCGAAGGCCTCCGGTCGGGAACCCTGGATGTGGCGCGTGACCTTCTCCCGCAGGATCTGGACGCGATTCTCCGCGAGCCGCGTTTTCGCGCCAGCCTCGTCGAGACACCGAAGAAGAACACCTACTTCGTCATTTTCCATACCCGAAGCCCTGCCGCTTCGAACCTCCCCCTTCGACGCGCGCTCGCCAGCGCCGCACGCACCCAGGATTTCGTGTGGGGAACCCTGGGCCGCTTCGCCATGCCGGCCACGGGCCTGCTTCCGCCAGGAATCCTGGGACACGACCCGGGAAGGCGACAGGCGCACCTCCCGCGGGAGAAAGCCATCGAGATGATCCGATCGACCGGATTGCCGCTTCCGGTGCGCCTGCGGGCCTCCGTGCATCCGATTCTCCAGAACCAGTACGCTCTATTGACGCAGGCTCTTCTCCGAATGTGGGCCGAGCTCGGCGTGGAAGTCACGGTCGTGACGAAGACCATGCCCGAGTTCCTCGAGACCTGGCATGCCGATCGAGATGTCGACCTTCTGCTCGGACGCTGGATCGCCGACTACGACGATCCGGACAACTTCACGTTCACCTTCTTTCACTCCGGCAACGGGCGTCTGCGGAGCTATTTCTCGTCGCCGGAGACCGACCGAGTGCTAGAGGAGGCTCGCAGCGAGGCCCGCCCGGCGGTTCGGGAGAGCCTCTATCGGAAATTCGAGCACGACTTGCTCGAGTCCGCGGTCCTGGTGCCGCTCTTCCACGACGTGGATTATCGAATCGCGAGCCCCGACGTCCGCGGCCTCCAGCTCCGGAGCACGGCGCCTTACGTCAATTATGCCGAGGTCGGAAAGGTCACCGCGCCCGAAGGCCGAAAGGCCCCGGACCGGCAGGCCGGCGGCATCCTCCACGTGCCGATCACCGGAGTCGTGCGCAGCCTCGACCCCTCGCTCGCGGTCACCGTGGAGCAGGCGGAGACCCTGCCATGCGTCTTCGAAACGCTGACCCGGGCCGTCGATGGGACGCGTGTCGTGCCCTGGCTCGCTTCCGAGGTTCTCATGGAGGCCGACGGGAAGCGGTGTCGGCTCCGGCTGCGTCCGGGGGTGCGCTTCCACGATGGCCGCCGACTCACGGCTCGCGATGTCCGCTACTCCTTCGAGCGGCTCCTGCTCAACGAACAGAGCCCGAGCCGATGGGTGCTCTCGCTGATCCGGGGCGCCAAGGGTCTTCTCGACGGAGCCGCCACCGACCTCGAGGGGTTTCACATCCTTTCGCCGACCGAGTTTTTCATCGATCTCGAAAAGCCGGTTTCCTTCTTTCCCGCCGTGATTTCCTACTCCGCGACGTCGATCGTTCCGGAGGGAACGAGCGCGGTCGGCTCGAGCTGGCGCGACAACGCCGTGGGCACCGGACCGTTCCGGGTCGTCGGCTTCGAGCCCGGCCGGCGACTCGAGCTCGAACGCAATCCGCATTCCTGGCGCGAGGGTTACCCTCGGAGCGAGGGCATCGTGTTTCGCTTCGGCATTCCCCCCGAAGAGATTCGCAATGAATTTCTGGCGGGCCGATTCTCGCTCGCCTCGGACCTGCTTCCGGCCGACGCCGAGGCGTTCCGGCACGATCCCCGTTTTGCCTCGGGCTACAGGGAGAGTCCCCGCCTGACGACCTACTTCGCCGTCTTCAACTGCCACAGGGGGCCGTTGCGCGACGTGGAAGTGCGGCGAAGCCTCGTCCGGGCGGTGGATGTCGCCGGATCCGTCCGCCGGACGCTGGGACGCCTCGCGATTCCGGCGCAAGGCCTGATCCCTCCGGGCCTGCTCGGCCACTCAGCCGCCGAGGCGAAGCAGGGAACGGGATCGCGAGCCGCCCCCTCGGACAGCTCGATCGAAGCGACGGTCTCCCGCGAGACCGTCGAGCTTTTGGCGAACGTTCACCCGATCTTCGCGGGCGAGTTTTCGGCGTTCGCCCGGGAGCTGACGGATGCGTTTCGTCAGATGGGGTATGTGATCCGTCCGGTCGCCAAGACGATCGCCGAATACGTCGAGCTCAACCAGAAGGGGGAGGTGGACCTCGTCATAGGCCGATGGAACGCCGATTATCCCGATGCCGACACTTTCGTCCACGCGGTCTTGCACTCCGAGGCGGGCATTCTGGGGCGCTACGTGGGCGGGCCGGAAATCGATCAGCTCGCCGAGCAGGGAAGGGCGGAAACGGACCCGCGCCGCCGTCACTCGATCTACCGGCAGATCGAGGAAATCATCGCCCGCGAGGCCCTGCTGCTGCCGCTCTTTCACGACCAAGCCTACTGCTTCGCGCGGCCGGAGGTGGAAGGCCTGACTTCCGTCGGGTCGAACCCGATGGTGGCCTACGAAAATCTCTGGATCCGGCAGTAGGAACGACGCAGAGCGGCGAAATGCGCTTGTGCTGGAGGGGGATTTTATGATCCCATTCGACAGCGCCGACCGATGAAGCGGCCGTCGAGTCAGTCGCCGGCGCCCGGCAATCCGTCACTGAAGGATATGGAATGAAGATTTATCTCATCGCGCCCAAAAACCCCGAGTCGTTCTGGACCTTCGATCGCATCCTGCCCAGCCTCAAGAAGAGGTGCGTATTTCCCAACCTGTCGCTGCCGACCGTCGCGGGCATCACGCCGCGGGAGCACGAGGTCGTGCTTTGCGATGAGAACGTCGAGGAGATCGATTTCGATACCGATGCCGACATCGTCGGGCTCACCGGCTACGTGGTCCACACGAAGCGCATCTTCGAGCTCGCGGCGGAATTCCGGCAGCGCGGAAAGTTCGTGGTCGCTGGCGGCCCCTTCGCGTCCCTGTGTCCCGAGGAGCTGCGCGGCAAGGTCGACGTCCTCTTCATCGACGAGGCGGAATATACGTGGCCGCAATTCCTGACTGACTACCAGGCCGGGGCATGGAAGGCCGAGTACAACCAGCACGAGAAGCCCAGCATGCACGACTCCCCGCTACCGCGCTTCGATCTGCTGAAGCTCGACCAGTACCGCACCATGACGATCCAGTTCGCGCGGGGCTGCCCATTCAACTGCGAGTTCTGCGACATCATCGTCATGTACGGCCGCCGGCCGCGAACGAAGATGGTCGAGCAGGTGATGGCCGAGGTCCGCGAGATCTACCGGCTCGGTCTACGCCGGATCTTCGTGGTCGACGACAACTTCATCGGCAACAAGAAGGAGGCCAAGGAGCTGCTACATGCTCTGGTCGACTGGCAGAAGGCGAACGACTATCCGATCGAGATGATGACCGAGGTGACGCTCAACATCGCTCAGGACGACGAGCTGTTGCAGCTCATGCGGCAGGCGAACTTCACCACGATCTTCATCGGCATCGAGTCGCCGCGGGCGTCGAGCCTCCAGGAGACGCACAAGACGCAGAACCTGCGAGAGAACATCCTGGACTCCGTGCACCGCATTCAGCGCGCGGGCATCGAGGTCATGGCGGGCATGATCGTCGGGTTCGACCACGACGATCCCTCGATCTTCGACGAGCAGTTCGAGTTCATTCAGGCGGCCCGCATTCCGGTATCGATGACCGGCATGTTGAACGCGGTGCCCAAGACGCCGCTCTACGAGCGCTTGAAGAAGGCGGGCCGGTTGATCGCAGAGTCGGTCGGGGATCAGTTCGTATTCACCAACATCATCCCGGAAGGAATGTCGCGCGTGCAGCTCTACGAGGGGTACAAGAACCTGCTCGAGCGGCTGTATGGCTACCGAAACTACCGGCAGCGTGTCATGCGGCTGATCCTCGCCAAGGGCGCCCAGATCCAGAGCCGGCTCGTCGCCGGCGGCCAGGACCTCCGGATCTTCTCCCGCGTGCTCTGGACCTGTATCCTCCGCGCGTCGCCTCGCCGCGCCTGGCTGACGCTCTCGCTCATGGTCGAGACGGCGCTGCGCCGTCCGAGCTCGCTGCGGCAGGCCGTCACCCTCGCGCTGATGCACAAGCACCTCTACGAGTACATGCGCGACACGTGCAAGCAGCTCGATCAGCTCGCGCGAGAGCTGAGGCAGTTCCCGGAAGACCTGCGGCAGTTCCCCAGAGAGCTGCGCCCCGGCACGGCTTAGCCGTCAAACGCCTTGCGGTCCCTCTCACCCTCAGTACGGGCGGCAGTACGGTCCGTACAGGGGCGGCGCCAGGTAGCCCCTCCGAAAGACGTAATGCGGATACGGGTATCGGACGAAGATCCGCCGATAACGGTGCGGATGGAAGAAATTCGGCCGGAAGCGAGGATGGACAAAGTGCGGGCGGAAGAAGTGACGGTGATGGACGAAATTGCGATGGAATGCGCCGACATGAGAACGATGAAACGCCGGCGCCGAGAACCGGTGCCCGGCGCGCGCGGTCGAGAGACCCGGCCCCAGGAACAGAACGAACGTCGCCGCCAGGATCAGGCTCGATTTCTTGGCCATACTGAGCTCCTCCACCAGCTTCTGAGCGCAACGCTCGTGCCTGCCCACGGCGGTTCAAGCCTCGTGATGCAAACGTCTCGGCCATGGAGACTTTGCCGGATCAGACGCGAACCGGCTCAGCCGGCGGCTGTCGCCTCGGCGTGACACTTGACCGCGCGAGAGATCAGCTCGAGGCTTGAATCGGGTCCTCTCCTTCCCAGAGGCATGCTCGGATAGACTCGTCGAGATCTTGGGAAAGACTCCTTGGAAGTAAAGACCCGGCTCGCGAATCGTTACGAGATCCTTGGCGAGCTCGGCCGCGGCGGCATGGGCGTCGTCTACCGCGCCCGCGACCCCCTCCTGAACCGCGAGGTCGCCATCAAGCTCATTTCCGCGACCGACCTCACCACCGAGCTCGAGGAGCGCTTCCAGCGCGAAGCACAGCTCGTCGCGCAGATGGATCATCCCGCGATCGTGCCGATCCACGACTTTGGACGGGACGAGGGTTCCCTGTTCTTCGTGATGCCCGTGGTGGGCGGGACGAACCTGCTCCGCCTGATTCGCGACCAGTCGCTGCGCCTTGGCGAAGTCGTCGATATCGGGATCCAGACCGCCGACGCCCTGGACTACAGCCATTCGCGCGGCGTCGTACACCGGGACATGAAGCCGGCCAACATCATGGTGACGCGGGATGAAGGTTCGGGAGCTCGGGCCCGCGTCATGGACTTCGGTCTCGCACACGCCACGACCGAGTCCCGGTTGACGAAGACGGGGACGCTCGTCGGCACGGTCGCCTATCTGTCTCCCGAGCAGGTTGCCTCGCGCGCCTTCGACGGCCGCTCCGACATCTACTCTCTCGGGGTCGTCCTCTACGAGTGCCTCATCGGCGAGCCGCCGTTTACGGGGGAAGTCCAGTCGATTCTGTATCGGATCGTCCATGAGATCCCGCAGCCGCCTCGGGCACTCGGGGCTGATATCCGGGAGGAGTTTCAGGACATCATCCTGCGCTGTCTCGAGAAGGACGCAGCGAAGCGGCCTCAGAAGGCGGGACAGATCGCCGACGCGCTCCGGCGCCACAAGTCGAGCCTCGCGAGCGACGAGTTTCGGATGTCGGTCGTCCTGAGCGCGAGCCGCGTGATCCAGCGCCCCGCGACTTCCGCGTTCGTTGGACGCGAAAGGGAGTTCGCCGAACTGCAGCGTCGATTGAACGCCGCCATCGCCGGCGACTGCCAGTTCGCGGTCGTGGCGGGCGAGCCCGGGATCGGGAAGACACGCCTCCTCGAAGAGCTGAAGAACCTCGCCGCCGCGCGTAAGGTCCGTGTCCTCTACGGGCGCTTCATCGAGCAGGATCAGGCCTTCTCCTACCAGGGCTTCTGCGAGCTGATCCAGGACTACTTCCGGTCCCCAGATCCGTCCAGCTCGGGATCCGAGCGCCCGGACTTCTCCGACCTCGCGGCGGACCTCGTTGCCCTCTTCCCGCAGCTTTCCGAGGTCGGGGAGATCCGCTCGGCAATCAGCGGCGACTCTCGGATGGCGGCCCAGGGCGAGGAGAAAAGGGCCGAGGACCGGATCCAGATCTTCGAATTGCTCGCGCGCACGCTCACGCGGGTTGCGGGCGGAAAGCCCCTCATCCTGATCCTCGAGAATCTCCACGGCGCGGAGGTGTCGATCGAGGCGCTTCAGTACATCGTGCGCAGGCTGGGACCCACGCCGACGCTCATCGTCGGAAGTTACAGGCAGACGGAGACCGACAAGAGTCACCCCCTGACCCGGATGCTCGAATCCTTCGCGGACGACCCCCGTTTCGTCTCGCTCACCTTGGGGCCGTTCTCGCCGTCCGAGCACCGCTCCCTCGTCGAATCTCTCGTCGGAGCTCCGAAAGTCTCGGACGAGCTGGCCTTGAGGCTTCGCGACGCGACCGAGGGAAACCCGTTCTTCACGAAAGAGCTGATCCGGTCCCTCGTGGAGTCCGGCGGGATCGCCAAGGACGACACCGGAGCCTGGAGCTTCTCGAAGGAAGCCGAGATCTCGGCGGACGCCCTGCCGGCGACCATCCAGCAGGCCGTCGAGAAGCGGATCGAGCGGCTCCCGGAAGAGCTTCGCGCGCTTCTCTCGATCGCCTCCGTGCTGGGCAAGAGCTTCGACGCGCGCGATCTGGAGACCCTGGCGGAGGGAACAAAGGATCTGGACGATGAAATCGAGCGGCTGATTCGCGAAGGAATCCTCGAGGAAGAGCGAGAATCTCGTGGCGACCGGCTGGCCTTCTCCAGCGGCATCGTCCGGGACGTCCTCTACGCCGCGCTTCCCCGCCGCAAGCGCCGCTCGCTTCACCGCAAATACGCCGAACTGGTCGAGAAGCGCTACGTCGGCCGCCTCGACCGCGTTTATCCCGAGCTCGTCCACCACTATTCGCAGGCCGACGTACCGGAGAAGACGGTCGAGTACGGCTTGAAGCTCGCGCGTAAGTCGCTCGACGCCTTCAATCCGGAGGACACGATCCGTGTCTCCAAGATCGCTCTCGACTACCTCGAGGACGAGGAGTGGACGGGCGATCCGTCGCTCGAGGGCGAGGCGCGGTCGGTCCTGGCTCAAGGCTACCGAATGGCAGGCAATACGGATGCCGTGCTCCGCGAGGCGGAGGCCGCCGTCAAGGTGTTCGAGAACGAGAAACAGCCCGCTCGAGCCGTCGATGCGATCCTGCTCGCGGCGGAGACAGCCTGGCAGGCGCGCCGCATCGACGACGCGCGGCGGTGGGTGGAACACGGTATCGAGGCGGCTGGCGCGAACAGCGAGATCGAGCAATTGACGAAACTGCTCTCGCTCGCCGCGACGGTCGCAAATCTCAGCGGCGAGCAAGCCAAGGCGGCCACTTATCAGGCGGAGATCGAAAAGCTCAGCCCCAGGGAAAAGGGAGCGGAGGAAGAGGTCCCGAGCGGAGGCACCCTCGTGGTTGCCTTGCCGAACCCCATTGCGGCGACCGAGCCGGCTGTGTACAACACGACCGAAGAGCACGAGGTCCTTGCGAACGTCTTCGAAACGCTGGTGACGACGGACGCACGGGGGAATCTCGCGCCGCTTCTCTGCGAGCGATGGGCCCTCGAAGAGGGCGGCCGGGCGGTGCGGCTGCAGCTGCGCCGCGGCGTCGTCTTCTCCAACGGTACGCCCCTGACCGCTCCTGTCGCGAAGTCGGCGCTCGAGCGCTCGATCCGGCTCTCTCGGGAAGTCATGCCTCCGGCCTTCACCGCGATCGAGGGCGTCCGGGAATTCGTCGAGGAAAAAGCCGTGGACGTGGCAGGAATCCAGGCGACCTCGGAGGCCGAGATTCACATACGTCTTCTCCACCCCGTTCCGATCCTCCCGTCTCTGTTGACAGACGGAAGGACCGCGATTGTCGCCGACGGGCCCGAAGGGAAACCGATCGGCACCGGCCCTTTCCAGATAGCGCACCACACCGCCGATCAAGCGATCCTCGAGCGCAACCCGCGGCACTGGAAGGTCCCGGGAGCGCGGCTTGACCGGATCGAATTCCGCGCGTCGCTCTCGCCGGACTCGATCGCGGAAGGCCTTCGCTCCGGGCAGCTCGACCTCGCGCGCGACCTTCTTCCGCAGGACCTCGAGGCGATCCTCCGCGAGCCCCGATTCCGGGGGGGGCTCGTCGAGACACCGAAGAAGAACACGTACTTCGCGGTCTTCCACATCGCGAGCCCCGCCGGCTCCAATCCCCTCCTGCGCAGAGCGCTTGCGGGCGTCGCGCCGACACAGGATTTCGTGTGGGGCGCGCTCGGGCGTTTCGCCCTGCCAGCGACGGGAGTGATCCCCCCGGGCATCCTCGGACATGACCCCGGGCGGCGCCAGCCTCATCTTCCGCGAGAGAAGGCCGTCGAGATGATCCAGGCCTCCGGTTTGCCCCGCCCCGTGCGGCTGCGCGCGTGCGTGCATCCGATCCTGCAAAACCAATACGCCGCTCTGACCCAGGCGCTCTTCCACCTCTGGGCGGAGCTGGGTGTGGAGGTCGAGATCGCGACGAAGACCATGCCCGCGTATCTCGAGGCCTGGGACGAGAACGCGGGCTTGGATCTTCTCATCGGGCGCTGGATCGCCGACTACGACGATCCCGACAACTTCACCCTCAACCTGTTTCACTCCGAGAGCGGCCGAGTCCGCCGATACTTCTCTTCGCCGGAGACGGACCGAATCCTCGAGGAAGCCCGCGAAGAGGCCCGGCCCGCCGCTCGAGAGGGTCTCTACCGGAAGTTCGAGCACCACGTGCTCGACTCCGCAATCGTCGTACCGCTCTTTCACGACGTGGACTATCGGATCGCGAGCCCGAGCGTCCGCGGCCTCCAACTTCGGAGTACCGCTCCTTACGTGAACTATGCCGAAGCGGGAAAGGCCACGGCGCCGGCCGCCGTTCGAACGGCGCCCGAGCGGCAGACCGCGGGAGGGACCCTGCACGTGCCCATCCTGGGCGTCGTCCGTTCGCTCGATCCTTCTCTGTCGGTGACCGTCGAGCAAGGAGAGGTCCTGCCCAACGTCTTCGAGACCCTGACGCGTCCGGTCGAAGGCACGCGGGTCGTGCCGAGCCTCGCCTCCGAGGTTCTAACGGAGAAGGACGGAAGGCGGTTTCGATTCCGGCTGCGGCCGGGCGTTCGTTTTCACGACGGGAGGAGGTTGAGCGCCCGCGACGTGCGCTACTCCTTCGAGCGGTTCCTGCTCGATCGGGACAACGAGGCCCGATGGCTCCTCTCGCCGATCTCCGGTGCGAAACGACTCCTCGACGGCGAGGCGACCGACCTCGAAGGGTTCCACATCGTTTCCCCGACGGAATTCTTCATCGACCTCGAGCAGCCGGTCAACTTCTTCCCAGCCGTCGTTTCTTTCACCGCGACGGCGATCATTCCGGAAGGGACCGGAGTCGTGGGCTCGAGCTGGCGCGACGGAGCCGTCGGCACGGGCCCCTTCCGTGTCGTCAGTTTCGAGACTGGGCGACGGCTCGAGCTCGAGCGCAATCCGCACTACTGGCGCGAGGGCCTCCCGAAGTGCGACGGCGTCGTCTTCCGCTTCGGCGTCCCTCCGGAAGAGATCCGCAACGAGTTCCTCGCCGGGAGGTTCTCGCTCGCGTCGGATCTCCTCCCCGCCGATGCGGAGGCTTTCCGGCACGATCCGCGGTTCGCTGCCGGCTACCGGGAGAGCCCCCGCCTGTCGACCTACTTCGTCACCTTCAACCGGAACCGGGCTCCGTTCCGAGACGCGGAGTTGCGGAGGAGCCTGGCGCGCGCTGTGGACGTTTCCGGGATCGTCCGCCGCACGCTCGGGCGCCTCGCCCTTCCCGCTCACGGCCTCATTCCGCCCGGGCTTCTGGGATACTCGGCGGCCGGTCCTGGATCGAGCGGCAAAGCCTTCCTCGCCTCGGACAGCTCGGTCGAGGCGACGGTCTCGCGGGAGACGGTCGAGCTCGCGGCCGCGGTGCATCCGATTCTCTTCGGCGAGTTTTCGGCATTCCTGCGGGAGCTCGTGGAAGCCTTCCGCGAGATCGGATTCCTGATCCGCCCGATCAACAAGACCATGGCCGAGTATTTGGATCTCTCGAACCGCGGAGATGCGGATCTGGATATCGGACGCTGGAACGCCGACTATCCCGATGCGGACACTTTCGTGCACGGCGTCGTGCACTCCGAGGCGGGGGCGTTCGGCCGTTACCTCGGCGAACCGGAGTTGGACCGACTGGCCGAGCAGGGGCGCGCCGAGACTGATCCCCGCATCCGACATTCCATCTACCGCCGGGTCGAAGAGCTGATCGCCCGCGACGCCCTCCTGCTTCCCCTCTTCCACGACCAGGTCTACTGCTTCACCAGGCCCGAGGTGGAGGGTTTGACCGCGCTCGGCCAGAACCCGGTCGTCGCCTACGAGAATCTCTGGATTCGCCGGTAGCGAGGACTGAGTGATCACCACGAAGCTGGCCAACCGCTACGAGATCGTGGGCGAGCTCGGCCGTGGCGGGATGGGCGTCGTCTATCGGGCCCGCGACCCACTCCTGAACCGCGAGGTCGCCATCAAGCTCATTTCCGCGACCGACCTCACCACCGAGCTCGAGGAGCGCTTCCAGCGCGAAGCCCAGGTGGTCGCGCAGATGGATCACCCCGCGATTGTGCCCATCCACGACTTCGGACGGGATGAGGGTTCCCTGTTTTTCGTCATGCCGGTCGTGAGCGGAACGAACCTGCTCCGCCTGATCCGGGACCAGTCGCTGCGGCTGGGGGAAGTCGTCGACATCGGGATCCAGGTCGCCGACGCGCTCGACTATAGCCACGCGCGCGGCGTCGTCCACCGCGACATCAAGCCGGCCAACATCATGGTGACGAGGGAGGAAGGTTCGGGAGCTCGAGTCCGCGTGATGGACTTCGGCCTCGCGCACGCGGCAACCGAATCGCGCCTCACGAAGACGGGCACGCTCGTCGGCACGGTCGCATACCTCTCGCCCGAGCAGGTGACCTCGCGCACGTTCGATGGCCGCTCCGACATCTACTCTCTCGGGGTCGTCCTCTACGAGTGCCTCGTGGGCGAGCCGCCGTTCACCGGGGAAGTGCAGTCGATCCTCTACCGGATCGTGCACGAGATCCCGCAGCCGCCTCGCGCGTTGGGAGCGGAGATCCGCGAGGAGCTCCAGGACGTCGTCATGCGTTGCTTGGAGAAGGACCCGGTCAAGCGGCCGCAGCGCGCCGGCCAAGTTGCCGAGGCTCTCCGGCGCCACCGCTCGAGTCTCGCGAGCGATGAGTTTCGGATGTCGGTTGTCTTGAGCGCGAGCCGCGTGATCCAGCGGCCGGCGACATCCATCTTCGTCGGAAGGGAGAAGGAGTTCGCGGAGCTCCAGAGGCGCCTCAATGCGGCGATCTCGGGCGAATGCCAGTTCGCGGTGGTGGCGGGCGAGCCGGGGATCGGCAAGACCCGCCTCCTCGAGGAGTTGAAAAACCTCGCGATGGTCCGCAAGGTCCGTGTCCTGTACGGCCGCTTCATCGAACAGGATCGCTCATTCTCCTATCAGGGCTTCAGCGAGCTCATCGAGGATTACTTTCAGTCCCGCGACCCGGTGAGCTCGGACTCCGGGCGTCCCGACTTTTCGGATATCGCTCCGGACTTGATCGCACTATTTCCGCAGCTTTCCGAGATCTCCGAGCTGCGATCGGCCGTGAGCGGTGACTCGCGGATCGCGGCCTCGACGGAAGAGAGGAAGGCCGAGGACCGGATCCAGATCTTCGAGCTCCTGGCCCGCACGCTGACCCGCATCGCCGGCGGGAAGCCCCTGGTCCTGATCCTCGAGAACCTCCACGGCGCGGAGAGCTCGATCGAAGCGCTGCAGTACATCGTTCGCAGGCTGCGGCCAACGCCCACCCTGATCGTCGGAAGCTATCGGCAGACGGAGACCGACAAGCGGCACCCGCTCATCCGGATGCTCGAATCCTTCACCGATGATCCGCGTTTCACCGCGCTCACGCTCGGGCCGTTCTCCCCTTCGGAACACCGTTCTCTCGTCGAGTCGCTCGTCGGAGCACCGAAGGTCTCCGACGAGCTCGCCCAGAGACTCCGCGAGGCGACCGAAGGCAACCCGTTCTTCACGAAGGAGCTGGTCCGGTCACTCACGGAGTCCGGTGGGATCGCGAAGGACGACACCGGCGCCTGGAACTTTTCGGAAGAAGCGGAGATCTCGGCGGATGCGTTGCCGGCGACGATCCAGCAGGCGGTCGAGAAGCGGATCGAGCGGCTCCCCGAGGAGTCTCGGGAACTCCTTTCCGTCGCCTCCGTCCTCGGGAAGACGTTCGATTCTAAGGACCTTGAGATCCTGGCGGAAGATCCGAAGGGTCTCGATGACGACATCGACCGGCTCGTCCGCGAGGGAATTCTCGAAGAGGAGCGAGAGTCCCGGGGCGACCGGCTGACCTTCTCCAGCGGAATCGTGCGCGACGTTCTCTACGGCGCCCTCTCTCGCCGCAAGCGGCGCTCACTCCATCGCAAGTACGCCGACCTCGTCGAACAGCGCTACGCCGGTCGGCTCGAACGCGTTTACCCCGAGCTCGTGCATCACTTCTCGCAGGCAGACGTCCCTGAGAAGACCGTCGAGTACGGCGTGAAGCTCGCGACGAAGTCACTCGACGCTTTCAATCCCGAGGAGGCGATCCGAGTTGGTCGGATCGCCCTCGACTACCTCGAGGACGCGGAAAACAGCGACGACCGTCTACTCGAGGCGGAGGTCCGACAGCTGCTGGCCCAGGGCCATCGAATGGCCGGCAACATCGACTCCGCGCTCCGAGAGGCGGAGGCCGCGGTGAAGGTCTTCGAAGCGGAGAAACGGTCGAGGCAGGCGGCAGCCGCCATTCTTCTCTGCGCGGAGACCGCCTGGCAGGCGCGACGCGTCGAGGAAGCCCGCCGATGGGTCGAACGCGGGATCGATGCGGCGCGCGCGAGCGGGGCGTCCGGTCAGTCGACGAAGCTCCTCTCGCTGGCCGCAACGCTCGCCAACCTCCGCGGCGAGTATTCGAAGGCCGCCGCTTATCAGGCCGAGATCGAGACGCTCGCCCCTCGGGAAGCCACACCGGAAGAAGAGATTCCTCAAGGCGGGACGCTGGTCGTCGCCGAGGCGAATCCCATCGCGGCCGTCGAACCCGGGACCTTCCAGACGAACGAAGAGCAGGAGGCCCTCGCCAACGTCTTCGAGAGGCTCGTGACGATCGACGCCCAGGGCAATCTCGCGCCGGCGCTCTGCGAAAAGTGGGAGCTCCAGGACGACGCAAGCACCGTGCGGCTCCGGCTGCGTTCGGGTGTGGTCTTCTCGGACCGCGTTGCCGTGGACGCCTCAGCCATCAAGCGGTCGCTGGAGCGCGCGATCCGACTTTCGAAGGACCAGATGCCCGCCGCCTTCGTCGCGATACGCGGCGTATCCGACTACCTCGACGGAATTGCGGGGGACGTGGAAGGCATCGTGGCCCGGTCGCCCAGCGAGATCGAGATCCACCTCCAGGATCCGCTGCCGATCTTTCCCTCCCTGCTGACGGACCCGAGAACCGCCATTGCGCGCGTCGAGGGCGACGGAGCTCCCCTGGGCACCGGCCCGTTCCGGATCCTGAGCCATTCGCCGGATCGCGTGGTTCTCGAGCGCAATCCCCACTATTGGCGCGAGCCGCGCGCGCGGCTCGATCGGATCGAGTTTCGCGCGGCGCTGCCGGCCTCCGCAATCGCCAGCGGACTCCGCTCGGGCGAGCTCGACCTCGCCCGAGATCTGCTTCCGCAGGATCTCGAGGCCATCCTTCGAGAACCCCGCTTTCGCACCGGCCTCGTCGAGACCCCGAAGAAGAGCACCTACTTCGCGGTCTTCCACAGCGCGAACCCGACAGGATCGAACGCCGCTCTGCGCCGCGCACTCGCGGGCGCCGCCCGCACTCAAGACCTTGTTTGGGGAACGCTCGGCCGGTTCGCCCTGCCGGCGACGGGCCTCATTCCGCCCGGGATCCTCGGCCACGACCCCGGACGACGCCGGCCGCACCTTCCGCGCGAAAAGGCAATCGAAATGATCCGGTCCGCCGGGCTCTCGCTCCCCGTGCGGTTGCGAGCCTCCGTCCATCCTATCCTCCTCAACCAATACGCGGCCCTGACGCAGGCCCTGTTCCGGACTTGGGCCGACCTGGGAGTGGAAGTCGAGGTCGCAACAAAGACGATGGCGGAGTTCCTCGACGCCTGGCTCGTGGAAGAAGGCATCGACCTGATGCTCGCTCGCTGGGTCGCAGACTACGACGACCCGGACAACTTCACCTTCACCCTGTTCCACTCCGGCAACGGCGCCGCGAGGAGCTTCTTCTGTTCGCCGGAAACGGATCGGATGCTCGAGGAAGCTCGCAGCGAAGCCCGGCCGGCCGCGCGCGAGACTCTCTACCGGAAGTTCGAGCACGCGCTGCTCGACCCCGCGATCCTCGTCCCGCTCTTCCACGAGGTGGACTACCGAATCGCGGGTCCCCGGGTTCGGGGCCTGCAGCTCCGCAGCACCGCACCCTACGTCAACTATGCCGAGCTCGGAAAGGTCGAGGCGCCCTCGGCCCGCGCCACGCCCGAACGGCAGAAGGGCGGAGGGACCCTCCATGTGCCGATTGCGGGCGTCGTCCGGAGCATCGATCCGGTGTTGTGCGAGACCCAGGAGCAGAGCGAGGTCGAGCCGAGCCTCTTCGAAACGCTCACGCGCGCCCTCGAGGGGACACGGATCGTGCCCTGGCTCGCATCCGAGGTTCTCACCGAGAACGACGGCCGGCGGTACCGCTTCCGGCTCCGCCCGGGTGTGAGCTTCCACGACGGGCGCCGCCTCACGGCGCGTGATGTGCGCTCCTCGTGGGAGCGACTTCTGCTGACCCCGAACGTCAATCGATGGCTTCTGGCGCCGATTCGCGGCGCGAAGCGGCTCCTCGACGGAGAGGCCACCGATCTCGACGGCTTCCACATCGTGTCCCCAGCGGAATTCTTCATCGACCTCGACAAGCCCGTCTCCTTCTTTCCGGCGGTGATCTCCTACACGCCGACGGCGATCGTCCCGGAGGGAACCGGAGCCATCGGCGCGAGCCTGCGGGAGGGCGCGGTCGGGACCGGCCCATTCCGCATCGTCAGTTTCGAGTCGGGGGGGCGGCTGGAGCTCGAGCGCAACACGCACTATTGGCGCGAGAGCTACCCGAAGAGCGAAGGCATCGTTTTTCGCTTCGGCGTTTCTCCGGAAGAGATCCGAAGCGAGTTTCTCGCCGGGAGACTCTCGCTCGCGTCGGATCTCCTTCCGGCCGACGCCGAGGCGTTTCGGCACGATCCTCGCTTCGCCTCCGGCTACCGCGAGAGCCCACGCCTGACGACCTACTACGCCATTTTCAACCGAGTGCGGGGGCCGCTCCAGGACATCGAACTGCGGCGGAACTTGATCCGAGCGGTCGACGTCGCCGGATGCGTCCGCCGAACGCTCGGGAGGCTCGCCATCCCGGCACACGGCATCATCCCGCCCGGCCTCCTCGGTTATTCGGCGGGCGGCCCGAGCTCGGGACCCGGATCGGGGGCCTCCGCTCCCGCCGACAGCTCCGTGGAAGCGACGGTGTCGCGAGAGACGATCGAGCTCTCCGCCGCGGTGCATCCCGTTTTCTTCGGGGAATTCTCGGCCTTCGCTCGCGAGCTGACTGCGGCGTTTCGGGAGATCGGATTCCGGGTCCGGCCGGTCAACAAGACGATGGCCGAATACGTGGAACTGACCCGAACCGGAGAGACGGACCTGAACGTGGGCCGTTGGAACGCTGACTATCCCGACGCCGACAACTTCGTCTACACCCTTCTTCACTCGCAGGCCGGTTTTCTGGGCCGCTACATCGGCGCGCCGGAAGTCAACGAGCTCGCCGAACGGGGACGGGCGGAAACCGATCCCCGCATTCGCCACTCGGTCTACCGCCAGGCGGAGGAACTGGTCGCCCGGGAGGCCATCCTTCTGCCGCTTTTCCATGACCAGGTCTACTGTTTCGCCCGGCCGGAGGTCGAGGGGGTGACATCCGTCAGCCAGGGAAACCCAGTCCTCGACTACGAGGAGCTCTGGATCCGGCGATAGGGACCGAATCTCCGTCCCGGATTCTCGCCGACGTGTGAGTAGCCGAGGCACGGGCGCGGCTATCGCGGCTCGTCCCCGGTCCCAATCCGGGCCGCCCTGTCGCCATCCAGAAACAGAAACGCCGAGAGCGTCCGCTCGGCGCCGAAGAAACTTGGTTGCGGGGAAAGGGTTTGAATACGTCTGGCAGCAGTTCGAATGCAAGAAATTAGATCAAGGTTGGATTGTTCATCGCACGCTTCGATCTGTGGTATAGCGAGCCCAACGAGGCCTCGTTTGGCCCCACCGGGGTGGTTTATGGAACGTAGACGGTTCGTCCTCCCACTGGTTCTCCTTTCCGTAGTCGTTTTCGCCTGGCCGTCTGGTTCCAGAAGCGTCCAGGGCGATCCGGCCGAGGAAACGAAAAGGCAGCCCCCGGATTTCGACGGCACGATCAAGCGGCACTCCAATCAAATGTTTGAGGAGGGCCGAAAGATCTTCCGCTACGAGACTTTCGGCAGCGAGGCCTTCTGGGGAGACACGCTTCAGCTCCACAAGGCGATCGCCGGCGAGAAAAACGGCGGCGTCGGAGGCGGAGTGAGCCCGAAGACCGCGCTGTCCGTGGGCCTCAAGGTGGACGCGGACGCCCTCCCCGACTCGCTCAAGCAGCAGCTCAAAGAGGGCAAGGTCGATCTCATGGACCCGGCGACGACCCTCGCGCTGCTCAAGCTCAACTCCGTCGTCGGGGTTACCGGCCTGTTTGACCAAAAAGGAAGTATCCGCTCGATGGGCATCCAGTGCGCTTTTTGCCACTCGACCGTCGATGATTCCTTCGCTCCGGGTATCGGGAAACGCCTGGACGGCTGGGCCGCCCGAGACCTAAACGTCGGCGTCATCGTCTCGCTGGCCCCGAACCTCAAGCCTTTTAGCGATCTACTCGGCGTGGACGTCGCCACAGTGAAGAAGGTGCTCAACAGCTGGGGCCCCGGCCGCTACGACGCCGAGCTCGACAAGGACGGAAAGGCCTTCGGACCCGAGGGGAAGCAGGCGGGCACACTCATTCCGCCCGCTTTCGGCCTCGCGGGCGTGAACCTCCACACATGGACGGGCTTCGGATCGGTTCCGTACTGGAACGCCTATGTTGGCGTGACCCAGATGCATGGCTCGGGGACCTTCTTCGACGCCCGGTTCGACAGCAGAGAGCAATTCCCCGTCTCCGCGAAGAGTGGCTCCGGAAACACGCGTGGCAAGCCGGACCTCGTCACCTCCAAGCTCGCCGCTCTTCACTTCTATCAGCTCGCGATTCCTGCGCCCAAGCCGCCGGCCGGCTCTTTCAGCAAGGACGCGGCGACGCGCGGGAAAGAGATCTTCAACGGCAAGGGCCAGTGCGCCACCTGCCACGTGCCACCCCTCTTCACCGAGCCAGGCCACAACCTTCACTCCCCGAGCGAGATGGGCGTCGACTCATTCCAGGCCGACCGGTCGCCGACACACATGTACCGCACCGCGCCGCTCGCCGGGCTCTGGAGTCACCAGAAGGGGGGCTTCTACCACGATGGCCGTTTTGCGGGCCTTCGCGAAGTCGTCGACCACTACGACAGCCTTCGGGGGCTGAAGCTCACGGAGCAGGAGAAGCGCGAGCTAATCGAATATCTCAAGTCACTTTAGGCCGGAACCGCCTTTCGTGCCGAGCCACAGGCTTCCTCTGAGATAGGAAGCGAGCGAACCCGAGGCTATCCTTCCCGTGCTTCGCGGTTGAGAAACTAAAACGCCGGGATCAACGTCCCGGCGCGAAAGGAACTTGGTTGCGGGGGAAGGATTTGAACCTTCGACCTTTGGGTCATGAGAACTGCTCGAAAGTCGCCTCAAGTAGACAAGAAATGACAAAACGCGACTCGATCGTGCGTTCGAGTCGTCGACTTTCTCCTCCTGTAGCCGCCAGATCGCCCGACTTTCGCCTGACCTGTAGGTGGAGGGATGGGCCTGACCCCGGGCCGAACTCATCTCGCGCTCGAAGCGAGCCAACGTGTCGGGATCCGCTGCGACGGGCCTGGGGAAGGACCTTGACCATCTGGTCCTCTCCGAAGAGGCGAGGATATCGTTCGGGTAAACTCCGTGGCCGGTGACAGACACCTCATCAATTCTCGGTCGCACCATTTCCCACTACAGCGTCCTGGAACAACTGGGTGGCGGCGGGATGGGCGTGGTCTACAAGGCCACTGACACGCGGCTCGGCCGGAGTGTTGCCCTGAAATTTCTTCCCGACGACATTTCCCAGGACCCTCAGGCGATCGAGCGATTCCGACGCGAAGCGCGCGCGGCATCCGCGCTCAATCATCCCAACATCTGCACGATTCACGACATTGGAGAATTCGAAGGTCGACCGTTCATCGCCATGGAGTTGCTCGAGGGCCAGACTCTCAAGCACCGTATTGCCGCAAAACCCATCGAAGTATCGGAGCTCCTGGAGATCGGCATTCAGATCGCCAACGGGCTCGATGCGGCGCACTCGAAGGGAATCGTGCACCGCGACATCAAGCCCGCGAATATCTTTCTCGTATCACGCGGGCAGGCGAAAGTTCTGGATTTTGGCCTGGCGAAACTGGCGCCCAAGGTCCGCCAGACCGCCGATTCGCTGGGCGCCACAGCCATGCCCACGCAAGCGCATGCGGCGGATGAAGGCCACCTGACGAGCCCGGGCAGCTCGATGGGCACGGTCCTCTACATGTCGCCGGAGCAGGCGCGGGGCGAAGAGCTGGACGCACGCTCGGATCTGTTTTCACTCGGCGTCGTGCTGTACGAGATGGCAACGGGGTTTGCTCCGTTCTCCGCCGCAACCTCGGCGCTCATTTTTGACGGAATCCTGCATTCCGCGCCCGCGCCTGCGAAGGAGCTCAATCCCAGTCTGCCCGCGGCGATGCAAGGCATTCTGGACAAGACACTGGAGAAAGACCCCGACCTGCGATGCCAAACGGCTGCCGAGCTCCGCGCCGACCTGAAGCGGCTCAAGCGGGACATCGAGTCCGGCCGACGGCCCGCGGCCGAGAAGAGCGGTTCGGCTTCCGGGGCACACGCGTTTGCGGTCCAGCAGAAATCCGTTGCCGTGCTCTACTTCGAGAACCAGAGTGGCGCGAAGGAGGACGAATACTTCCGCGACGGGATTACGGAAGACATCGTCACCGAGCTGTCGAAGATCGCGCAACTGGAAGTCTTTCCCCGGTCGGAGATGCTCGCATTCCGCGACAAGCCGGTTACGGCGCAACAGGTGAGCCAGCAGCTGGGCGCCGCCTACGTGCTCGAAGGCTCCATCCGCCGTGCCGGTAACCGCGTGCGGATCACCGTCCAGCTCGTGGAAGCCTCGACGAGGCATTCCGTCTGGGCCGAACGTTATGACCGGCAACTGGAAGACGTGTTCGCCATCCAGGAGGAAATCGCGCGGAGCATCGCCCAGGCCCTGCGCATCACACTGACGCCACAGGAAGAAAAAACCATCGCGCGCAAACCCACGGAAAACCCGCTGGCCTATGATTTTTACCTGCGCGGGAGGAGCTACACGCGCCGCGAGAATATGGACTATGGCCTGCAGATGTTCGAAAAGGCCATCCAGCTGGATCCGAATTTCGCTCTGGCGCACGCCGGGATTGCAAATCTGTGCGGGCTCATCTACGTCCTTCGCGAACAGAAGCCGATATGGATTGAACGGGGCCTGGCTGCCTGCGACCGGGCGACGGCTCTGGCGCCCGACTTGCCGGAAGTGCTGGTCGCGCACGCACGACTCTTCTATGCGCAGCAGAAATACGACGAAGCGGCGCTGCTCGCCCTGCGCGCCATCGAGCGCAAGCCCGACTGCGATGGATCCTGGAACATCCTCGGCCGGACGTACTTCGCCTCCGGCCGTTACGAAGAGGCCGCGGCGCTGACGGAGCGGGCGATCGAAGCCAACGGCGACGACTACAATACTTATATTCCCTACGGCAACGCCCTGGAACGGCTGGGGCGGAAGAAGGAAGCGGAGCACGTCCGGGAGCGGATGATCAAGGTCCTCCGCCAACAACTGGAACTGGTGCCGGAAGACGTGCGGGCCCGTATTCTGCTCTCCAGCTACCTCGCCTGGTTCGGAGAGGTCGAGGAAAGCATCCGGCACCTCCAGACCGCCGTCGCCCTTCGCCCCGGCGATGCCAACACCCTCTACAACGCCGCTTGCACCTACGGCCTCCTCGGGAAAAAGGCAGAGGCGCTCGAGACGATCAAGAAGGCGTTTCTGGCCGGATACAGCGACCCGAATTGGGCGGCCAATGATTCCGACCTCGATTGCCTGCACGACGACCCTGAATTCCAGAA
>DASXTI010000151.1:0-5735 GCA_036505535.1 Thermoanaerobaculia bacterium | reverse complement strand
TCGCTCCGCCAGCCTCTGCTCCGGAATCTGAAGATCGATCCCGCGCGGGAAGCGATCCGGGTCGCGGCGGCGGATCGGAGCGCCTCGGAGGCACGCCTCCGGCGGGTCGTCATCGACACGGTGGCGCGCGTCGACGCGGCGTACTGGAGCCTCGTCGCCGCTTTGCGCGACGTCGCCTCGATCGAGAGCTCCGTCGCGCTGGCCGACCGGCAGCTTTCCGAGACGAAGACCCGCGTCGAGGTAGGGGAGCTGGGGAGCACCAGCATCGCCGAGCCCACGGCCGAGCGGGAGCGTCGCAAGGGCAGTCTCGCGCTCGCGCGGCAGCGCGTAGCGGAGGCCGAGAACACGCTCAAGCTCCTGGTGCTGGGCGATCCGCGGGACCCGGCCTGGGCCTCCGAGATCACCCCCGCGGACGCGCCCGAGACGGAGCTCAAGCGCGCGGAAGTCGACCAGGCCCTCGCGACGGCGCTGGCACGGCGCCCGGAGATCGCGGAGGCCCAGGCCCAGCGCGAACGCGCCGAGGCGCAGGTCGAAGGACGGCGAGGCGATCTGCTTCCGAGGCTCGACCTCGTCGCCGCCTACCAGCGCCGCGGGCTGGCGGGGAGGGAGAACCCGGACGCGGTCAACTTCAACGGCCAGCCGGTCGTCGTGCCGCCGCCCCTCGACGGCGGGACGGGGCGCTCTTATGGGACGATCGGAGAGAATCGCTTCCCGGATGCCTCGGTCGGCCTCGCCTTCTCGCTGCCCATAGCGAACCGGACCGCGAAGGCCAATCTCGCGATCGCCAGGTCCCGACTCTCGCAGGCCTCGCTCGGCATCTCGGCCGCCGAGCAGGGGGCCGAGGCGGAAGTCCGCAACGCGGTCTTTTCGCTCCAGACCGCCGAGCAACGGATCCAGGCCGCCCGCGCGTCCCGCGCCGCCGCGGAGACGCAGTTGATGGCCGAGCAGGAGCGCTTCGCCGTCGGGCTCTCGACGAATTTTCTCGTGCTGACCCGGCAAAACGACCTCACGGCGGCCCGGGTCACAGAGACCTCGGCGCTGACCGACTATCGCAAGGCGGAGACCGAGCTCGCGCGCGCCACGGGAGCCTTGCTCGAAGACCGCCACATCGAAATCGAGCGTCCGCCGGGAGGCGGCGCTCCTCCCGAAACGGGTATGCCTTGAAGCTGGAGGTTGATCTCTCATGAAGAAGCGGATGATCCTGATGCTGGTTGGCGCAACTGTATTCATAGGCGCAATTGGCGCGGTGAAGGCGCGGCAGGTTCGGGCGGCAATCGCGCAACACGCGTCCTTCCAGCCCCCTCCCGAAGCCGTCACCACGATCGTCGCCCGGCAGGAGCAGTGGCCGGCGACGCTCAGCGCCATCGGGACGGTGGCCGCCGTTCATGGCGTCACGGTCAGTGCGGACCTGCCGGGGATCGTTTCCAAGATCTCCTTCGAGTCTGGAAAGACGGTCCGCGCCGGCGACTTGCTCGTGCAGCTAGACACGAAACAGGAGGAGGCGCAGCTCGCCGCGGCGGAGGCGCAGCGAGAGCTGAGCCGTCTCAACCTGGACCGCATGCGCAACCTGAGCATGAAAGGCGTCACCGCCACGGCGGACTACGACCGCGCGGACGCGGAGCACAAGCAGGCGGTGGCCCGCGTCGGGGAGATCCGCGCCACGATCGCCCGCAAGACGATCCGAGCGCCCTTCTCTGGAATTCTCGGCATCCGCCAGGTCAACCTCGGCCAGTACCTGACCGGTGGGGGCGCGATCGTGCCCCTCCAGTCTCTGGATCCGATCTACGTAAACTTCTCGGTTCCGCAGCAGCAGGTGGGGCGGTTGGGACCGGGCAACGAGGTCCGGGTTGAGACCGACGGCGCGGGAACGGAACTGACGGGCAAGCTCACGGCCACCGACTCGGTCATCGATGAGGCGACCCGGAACATTCAGGTCCAGGCCACGCTCGCCAACCCCGAGGGGAAGCTTCGCCCCGGGATGTTCGTGGAAGCGAAGGTCGGCCTCGGGACGGCCAGCGCCGTCGTCGCCCTTCCGGCCTCGGCGATCAACTACGCGCCGTACGGCGATTCGGTCTTCGTCGTCGAGAATCTCAAGAGCCCGAAGGGCCAGACCTACAAGGGCGTGCGCCAGCAGTTCGTCAAACTCGGGGGCGGCCGCGGCGATCAGATCGCGGTCCTCTCGGGCGTCAAGCCGGGTGAAGAGATCGTGACGTCGGGCATCTTCAAGCTCCGCAACGGCGCCGCGGTCCAGGTCAACAACAAGACGCAGCCCGGCAACAACCCGGCTCCCAAACCCGAGGACAGCTAACATGAAACTGACCGATCTCTTCATCCGGCGGCCGGTCCTGGCGATCGTCGTCAATCTCGTCATCCTGATCGCCGGCCTGCAGGCCATTCGCTCGCTCTCGGTGCGGCAGTACCCGCGCAGCGACATCGCGGTCGTCCGCGTGACGACCACGTACGTGGGCGCAAACGCCGACCTCGTCCGCGGCTTCCTCACGACGCCGCTCGAGCGAGTCATCGCCAGCGCCGACGGCATCGACTACCTCGAGTCCTCGAGCGCGCAGGGCGTCAGCACGATCACCGTGCACCTGAAGCTCAACTACGACACCAACGCCGCCCTGACCCAGGTCCAGGCGAAGGTCGCTCAGGTGCGCAACGACCTTCCGCCCGAGGCCGAGGCGCCGATCATCGAGCTCGAGACGGCGGACGCCCAGTTTGCCTCGATGTACCTGGGCTTCTCCTCGAAAGACCTGGACCAGAATCAGATCACCGACTATCTGACGCGCGTCGTGCAGCCCAAGCTCTCGGCCATCAGCGGGGTCCAACGCGCCGACATCCTCGGCGGCCGCACCTTCGCCATGCGCGTGTGGCTCAAGCCGGAGAAGATGGCCGCCCTCGGGATCGCGCCCTCGGACGTGCGGACCGCGCTCGCGGAGAATAACTCCCTCTCCGCCCTGGGGAAGACCAAGGGCTCCATGGTCTCGGTGAACCTCGTTGCCAACACGGACCTGCAGACGGCCGAAGAGTTCCGCCAGCTTGTCGTGAAGGAGAAGGGCGGCGTGGTCGTACGCCTCGGCGAGATCGCCGACGTCGTGCTGGGCGCCGAAAACTATGAGCAGGACGTCCGCTTCAACGGGCAGACCGCGACGTTCATGGGTATCTGGGTTCTCCCCACGGCCAATTCGCTCGAGGTGATCAAGAGAGTGCGCGCCGCGATCCCCGAGATCCAGGCGCAGCTTCCGGTCGGCATGAAAATCGGGATTCCCTACGACGCGACGGCCTACATCCAGGACGCGATCAACGAGGTGTTGAAGACGCTTACCGAGACGTTGTTGATCGTCATCTTCGTCATCTTCCTGTTCCTCGGCTCGTTCCGCGCGGTCATCATCCCGATCGTCGCGATTCCGGTCTCGCTGATCGGGGCCGTGTTCCTGATGCTGATTGCAGGCTTCACGATCAACCTGCTGACGCTGCTCGCCATCGTGCTCTCGGTCGGACTCGTCGTCGACGACGCGATCGTCATGGTCGAGAACATAGAGCGGCACCTGCAGCTGGGCCAACGGCCGTTCCAGGCGGCGATCAAGGCCGCCCGTGAGTTGGTCGGACCCATCATCGCGATGACGATCACGCTGGCGGCGGTCTATGCGCCCATCGGGATCCAAGGTGGCCTCACGGGCGCCCTCTTCCGCGAGTTCGCGTTCACGCTGGCGGGCGCGGTGATCGTGTCCGGAATCGTGGCGCTGACGTTATCGCCCATGATGGGCTCGAAGTTTCTCCGGGCAGGCGACTCCGAGCGCGGCTTCGCCGGTTGGATCAATCGGAGATTCGACCGCGTTCGCGCCACGTACACGCGCTGGCTGACCGGAAGCCTGAACTATCGGCCGGTCATCTTCGTGCTGTGGGCGATCGTGGTGGTCCTCATGTTCCCGTTCTACCTCTTCTCGCAGAAGGAGCTCGCGCCGAAGGAGGACCAGGCGGTCGTCTTCGGCATCGTTCAGGCGGCGCCCAACGCGACTCTGGATCAGACGCGGCTCTTCGCGGAGAAGGTCCACGACGTCTACAGGTCGATTCCCGAGAGTCAGAGCATCTTCCAGCTCACGGGCCCGTCGGGCGGGTTCGGCGGCATGGTGACCAAGCCGTGGAGCGAACGCAAGAAGAGCACCGAGCAGCTCCAGCTCGAGGCGGCCGGGGGATTCTCGAAGATACCGGGAGTGCGCGTGATCTCCTTGATCCCGCCCGCCCTTCCTGGAGGCGGAGACTTCCCGGTCGACTTCGTCGTCGCTTCGACCGCGGAGCCCGAGCGGCTCGTCGAGTTTGCGAACGATCTCGTTTGGAAGGCCTTCACCAGCGGTCTCTTCATGTTCGCCGATTCGGACCTCAAGTTCGACCAGCCGCAGGCCGAGGTCGTATTCGATCGCGACAAGCTGCGGTCCCAGGGAGTCGATCTGGGCACGGCCGGACGAGACCTTTCGACGATGCTCGGCGGCAACTACGTCAACCGCTTCTCGATCCAGGGGCGCAGCTACAAGGTCATCCCTCAGATCAAGCGCGCTGAGCGTCTGACGCCCGACCAGCTCTCCGAGATCTACGTCACCGGCGCCGGCGGCAAGCTCGTGCCGCTGTCGACCTTCGCCACGCTGAAGACGTCGACCGAGCCGCGGGAGCTGAAGCGATTCCAGCAACTGAACGCCGTGCGCATCCAGGGAGTCATCCCCCCGGGCGTGTCGCTGGACAGGGCTTTGAAGTTCCTGGAGGCGGAGGCGAGCCGGATCCTTCCGAAGGGCTTCACGGTCGACTACGCCGGAGAGTCGCGGCAGCTTCGCACGGAGGGGGGCAAGTTCCTCCTGACGTTCCTCCTGTCGGGCATCCTGATCTATCTCGTTCTGGCCGCGCAATTCGAAAGCTTCCGCGATCCCTTCATCATCCTCGCGGGCTCCGTGCCGCTGGCCGTTTCGGGGGCCTTGCTCTTCTCGTTCCTCGGGCTGACGACCCTGAACATTTACAGCCAGGTCGGTCTGATCACCCTCGTCGGCCTCGTCGCCAAGAACGGCATCCTCATCGTGGAGTTCGCCAACAAGACCCAGGAAAGAGGTATCGGAAAACTTCCGGCAGTCATCGAGGCGGCACAGACCCGGCTGCGCCCGATTCTTATGACGACCGCCGCGACCGTCATGGGCCACCTTCCCCTGGTCTTCGCCCGGGGTCCGGGAGCCGGGGCCCGCAACAGCATCGGCATCATGCTCGTTTCCGGAATGATCATCGGCAGCGTCTTCACGCTCTTCGTGGTGCCGTCGATCTATGTGCTCGTGGCGAAGACGCACACCGTGGCGAGGGCCGCCGAGGCCGTCGAGCCGGAGGAGGAGCCCGAGCTGAGGGAGGCGGCGGTCTAGCTTGGCTCCATCATGCTCACGATGAGCTCGGACCGGCACCTCCTCGCCGCGGCCGCCAGCGAAAGAGATCGAGGCGGATCCGGCTCTGCGAGTCGAACCGCACGCGCTCGCGCTGGAGGCGGAGGCGCTGGACGATGTCGATCGGGCTGCCGTCGCGGCGCCGGCTGATCTCGCCGCGGGCGTTGACCACGCGATGCCAGGGGAGCCCGCTGCGATCGTCGAGCGCGCTCAAGGCGTACCCGACGAGCCGCGCCTGGCCCGTCAGACCCGCGAGCCGCGCGACCTGGCCGTAGGTCGCCACCCGGCCCCGCGGAATTCGGGAGACGACCGAATAGATTCGCT
>DASXTI010000150.1:0-10270 GCA_036505535.1 Thermoanaerobaculia bacterium | reverse complement strand
GGGATCGGCCGGTTCCTCGCTGGGACGTTCGGTCTCCGGAACGTGCCGCAGGTTGACCCGGATGCGCGTCCACGTGCCGGAGCGGCCGCGCATGGAATCGACCAAAACGTCGTCCACCCTCAGCCGCGCCGCGGCCTCGGGGTGGCGCGCCTTCCAGCGCTCGAGGCCGGCGAGCGCGTCTTCCTCGTGCTTCGCGTTCGCGACGGTCACGAGCGGATGGGTCGGCTGGCGGCGGCCGCTGCCTTTTTTCGGGACGCTCGCGCCCTTCTGCCGTGACGGCGCGACGCGCGGCGGCTCGCCGCCCTGCTTCCTGTAGTGCGGCGGCCAGGGCGCGTCACCGAGGCCCGCGGCCTCCTGCGCCGCGGAGAGCTCGAGCAGCTTGTCGAGCGATCCCGCGGAGGCGTCGATGCCGGCCGACGCGTCGCCACGCTCGGCCATGCGCTCCGGCGCGGTGGCCAGCGTGAACGCCGCCGGATCGCAGACGGCGACCTCGTTCCATTCGAGCGGCATCGACACGCGCGCGTCGGGGGTGGGACGCACGGACCAGGCCGATGCGACGGTGCGGTCCTTGGCGTTCTGGTTGTAGTCGAGGAAGACACCGTGGCGTTCCTCCTTCCACCACTTGCTGGTCGCGAGGTCGGGAGCACGGCGCTCCACCTCGCGCGCGAGGGCCAGCGCTGCGCGCCGGACCTGGTCGAAGCTCCAGCGCCGCCCGATCCGCACGGAGACGTGCATGCCTCGGGATCCCGATGTCTTGGGCCAGCCGCGCAGGCCGTGCTCGTCGAGAACCTCGCGAACGATAAAGGTCACCCGTCGCACGTCGTCCCAGCTCACGCCCGGGCCGGGGTCCAGATCGACGCGGAGCTCGTCGGGGTGTTCGAGGTCGTCGGCGCGCACCGGGTGCGGGTTCAGGTCGATGCACCCGAGGTTGACGATCCACAGGAGCTGCGCCGCGTCGCGCACCACGATCTCCCGCGCCGTCCGGCCCGACGGGAAGCGCAGCTCGACCGTTTCGATCCACTCCGGGTGCTGTTCGGGCGCCCGCTTCTGGAAGAAAGGCTCGCCCTCCGCGCCGTTTACGTAGCGTTTGAGGACGATCGGCCGGGCCGCGATCCCCCGCAGCGCCCCCTCGGCCACCGCCGCGTAGTACCTGGCCAGGTCCAACTTGGTCTGGCCGGTCCGAGGAAAAAACACCTTGTCCGGATTGGTGATCACCACCTCCCGTCCGGCGACTTCCAGCGCGGTCTCCTCCTTCGCCATGGGACAGTCTTGCCAGATCCACGCTCGGCGCGCAAGAACCCGTCGTCTCGTCCCCGCCGTACTTTCCCCTGAGTCGAGGATTGGCCCGTCGGAGAAGACGGCATCATCGCGACTTCGGAGGAAGAAATGGATCTCGGCCTTCGTGGGAAACGCGCTCTGGTCACAGGCTCGACGGCGGGAATCGGCCTCGCCACCGCTCGCGCGCTCGCGGGTGAAGGAGCATCGGTCACGGTCAACGGGCGAACGGACCGTCGCGTGCGCGCCGCGATGGAAGAGCTCCGACGCGCACAGCCCGATGCCGCGATCGAAGGGATCGCGGCTGACCTGGGCACGGCGGCAGGGTGTCACGCGGTCATCGAGAAGCTGTCGGACGTCGACGTGCTCGTCAACAACCTCGGCATCGGCGAGCCCAAGCCCTTCGACGAGATCACGGATGCGGACTGGCTCCGGATCTTCGAAACGAACGTCTTGAGCGGCGTTCGGCTGGCGCGCTACTACGTCCGCGGGATGCGCGCACGCAACTGGGGAAGGATCGTCTTCGTCTCGAGCGAATCGGGACTACAGATTCCCCCCGAGGCGATCCACTACGGGATGACGAAGACCGCGCAGCTGGCCGTGGCGCGGGGGCTGGCCGAAACGCTCGCGGGTACCGGAGTGACCGTGAACAGCGTCCTTCCCGGGCCGACCGCCTCGGAAGGGCTCGGCGCCTTTCTCGCCAAGACCGCCGGAGCCCGGGGGGTCGACGCGTCCACGGTGGAACGCGAGTTCTTCGAGACGGCCCGACCCTCCTCGATCCAGCGGCGGTTCGCATCGCCCGACGAGGTCGCCGCGATGATCGCCTACGTCTCCAGCGAGGCTGCGTCCGCGACGACCGGCGCCGCACTGCGAGTCGACGGCGGTGTGGTGCGCGCGATCGCGTGAGGGTCGGCGCAACGGCTGTCGGAAGGGAAGGTGGTCATCACCGTCACAGGGAGCACCGGGACGATCGGCACCGAGCTCGTTCGCCTGTTGTCCGAGGCCGGTGCCCCGACGCGGGCGGTGTTCCGCGACGCGAGCAGGGTGCGGCCGCTGCGGAGCGTCGTCTGGGCGCAGGCCGACCTTCGCGACGGCGGCTTGCTGGAGCCCGCGCTCGCGGGACCAGCCGCCTCTTCCTGTTGAGCGACAACGCGCGAGGGTTCGGCAAGATGCAGACCGCAATCCTGCGCGCGGTCCAGAACCTGGGCGTCACGCATGTCGTCAAGCTCTCGGCCCTCGGCGCGTCGGACCACTCCAAGTCGTCGATCGGACGCGAGCACTGGGAGGTCGAGCAGGCGCTTCAGCACACATCCATGAGTTGGACGCTGCTGCGACCGCACGCCTTCATGCAGAACTGGCTCGGCGAAGTCGCCGAGTCCGTACGCTCGGCGGACGTGATCGACTCGCCGATCGGCGACGGGCGCGTTCCTTTCATCGACACCCGCGACATCGCAGGAGTCGCCGCCGAGGCGCTTCTCCATCCCGAAGCCCACGCCGGACGCAAGTACGTCCTGACGGGCGGCGAGGCGATCGGATACGCCGACCTCGCGGCCGCTCTGACCGAGGCGACCGGTCGGCCCGTCAAGTATCGGCCCATCACGATGGACGAGGCCCGCTCGCGCCTGGAGGCGAGGGGCACCCCTCCCGATCAGATCGATGCGATGCTCGCGATCCTCGCGTACCAGAGGGCGGGTGGACCGACCTCCGTGGTTTCGGACGAGGTCTCGCGCATTCTCGGAAGGCCCCCGCGGACCATTCGCGACTTTGCGCGGGATCACGCCGACCGATTCCGAAGGGAGAGATAAATTCGTCCCTTCGGTGAGCCCTTATTTCGACCGAGGTTTGACAGCGAGCTCATCGTCCACCGGAATCACGACGACCGTAAACGGGGTTCCCGCATCGTCGGTCACCTGGGGGAGCGCGCTCCCGAACTCGTTGCCGCCGAGCATCGCGTTGTCGTAGTACGGCGCGAACACCATCATGTGCGGGTGCCATGCACCGATTCCCGGCCCGAGATGTTGATGCGCGGACCACATGTACGCGAAGGTCACCGCGTCCCGCCGCGGGAGCTCGCCCTTGACGTACGCCGCCTGAAGGCCTTCGGCGATCTGGTCCGGCCCCTTGCCCTCCATCGCCAGCCTGGTTCGCAGCTCGTAGTACGGCATCACGGTTCGCGCCGCCGGCGCGGTGAAGCAGATCGGCGCGTGGACTGTCGCGTCATAGACGAGGTCGCGGAACTGCGCGGGGGTATACGTCGGCGCGGTGAACCCGCGCATGACCATGCAGACGACGCCGTTATCCCCTTCCCGAGCCACCAGATATCCGGACTTCGTCAATGTCTTGATCGTCGCGCGATCGGAGATGCTCGCGGGCGCGGCGCTTCGGGCCAGCGCCACCTCGGCGTCGCGCGGCATCAAGTACTCGCTGAGCGGAGGGTACTTGGAGCCCTGGGCTAGGGCGACGCCCGCATCGAGGCTCGCGATCAGCAGAACCGGCAGGATTTCAGGCATTTTCATGACGTCGTCTCCTTTCTCGAATGACGTCCCTCCTGTAATACGGCTCCCCGGCGATCGGGGATACGTCCTGGCGCACGGGTACTTCAGGAAGGCTCCGAGACGAGAAACGATGTCGCTGCCTGGAGAATCCACGGAGTGTGCCAGTAGTCCGCGATTCGCGTGACGCGGTCGTCCGTGACGTCGAGGTGTACGACCGAGTGCGCCATCCACCCGTCGGTGCCTCGATGCAGCAGAAGGATCTCCAGTTCGCCGTCCACCTCGCCCACCGCCAATCGCCACGGAACCGGCGTCCGTTCGTAGTTCGTGAAGTAGGGCGAATCCGCCAGCGGGCCGGCGAACCGGTCCGCGACCCGAAGGCGCGCGTCGGCAGCAATGAGCTCTCGGACGCCGTCCCAGTCGCGTCGAGTGAATCGCTCGACGTAGAGACGCAAGAGCCGGTCGACGGCAGCGCTCTTCGGGGGTCGCGACGCCGTTCGTTCGGGCAAGGCCGCCAACTTCGAGCGTCCGCGGTTGAGTGCGGCCTTGACGCCGCCCACCGTGGAACCGACGAGCTCCGCGACGTCCTCCAGCGAGTTGCCAAAGACGTCTTTCAGGAGAACACACGCGCGCTCCATCGGAGGAAGGCTCAGCACGAGGTGCTCGATGGCCCGCCCGAGGGCCGGCCCGGGAGGATCGACGGGTACGACGGAGTCGGACTGCGACGCGCCCGCCTCCGCCTTCTCCCGGACCTCACGGCGTCGCAGGAAATCGATACACCGATTGTGCGCAATCCGGAACAGCCACGGTGCCAGCGGGCGCTCATCGTCGAAGGTGTCCAGCCCGCGATAAGCCTGGAACAGCGCATCTTGAACGACGTCCTCGCCGTCCAACACCGACCCCGTCATGCGTGAGCAGTAGCGGTGCAGGTTTGGCCGGAGGTGGCTGATCGTTTCGAGAAACGCGAGGTAGCGTGCCTCGAAGGGACCTGAGGCGTCCCGATCGTGTGGACTATCCATATCGATGTCTACGCAGCCAACCGCCTTTGGGATACGGAACCGGCGTGGGTGGGTGCTCCTAGACGGCCGGCGATGACCTGGAAACTGCTGAGATCTCGCGCGTTCACGCCGACGGGTACCTGTTCGGCGGCGCCCCTCTCCGAGTGCGGGCCCTCCCAGCCCGAGGACGTGCCGTCGAGCAGGTGAATGATCATTCGCGCGGTTACCAAATCGCCTTATCTAACAGAGACTTACGATAAAGGTACCGAACCCGTCGATTTATCAGGGCCTCGTTCGTCGCAAGAGTGGAGGCAGGGTTCACAGCCGGTCGGGATCGCCCCGGCGGCCCTGTCCGAATCAAAAGGAGGAACGACGATGCGAATCATGGGACTGCTCAAGGCCGACAAGGATTCCGAGGCGGGCGTTCCGCCCAGCCCGGAGCTCATGCAGAAGATGGGGAAGTTCATCGAGGAGGTCATGAAGGCCGGGGTGCTTCGGGCGACCGATGGGCTTCAGCCGAGCTCGAAGGGCAAGCGCGTCCGGCTGTCCAAGGGAAAGATCACCGTGATCGACGGACCCTTCACCGAGTCGAAGGAGCTGGTCGCCTCCTACGCGCTGTTCGAGGTGAAGTCGATGGCCGAGGCGATCGAGTGGACCAAGCGTTTTCTGGACGTGCTCGGCGAAGGCGAGTGCGAGTTGCGCCCGCTGTTCGAGATGTCGGACTTCCCCGACGCGACCTGCTGAGGCCGACTGAAGACATTAGGAGAACAAACTCATGCAATCCGATATTCGAACGGTTGCGGTCTCGAAGAAGAGGCTCTGGATCGGACGCCTCTTGAGCGCCCTGGCCGTCCTGTTTCTGGCCTTCGACAGCGTCATCAAGTTGGTGAGGATCGCTCCGGTCGCGCAGTCCTTCGATCATCTCGGATACCCCGTGAGCCTCGCCGCCGGCATCGGCCTCCTCGAGCTCGTCTGCGTCGTCCTCTACGTGATTCCGCGCTCGTCCGTGGTCGGCGCGATCCTGCTGACCGGCTTTCTCGGCGGCGCGACGGCGAGCCAGGTGCGCATCGGCGAGCCGCTCCTCAGCCACGTCCTGTTCCCGGCGTACGTCGGCCTGCTGGTCTGGGGAGGGCTGTATCTCGGCGAAGACCGGCTGCGCGTGCTCGTTCCTCTGCGGAGCGAGCCCGTGCCGGGCTCCGGCACGCCCGCCAGTGAGAGCGTCCCGCGGGCCGATCTTGCGGAAGCGCGTTCCTGAGACAACAACGAATCGAAAGGAGTCATGACCATGCGATTCATGATGCTGATGATCCCCAAGGGGTACGAGAAGGCCTCGCCGGGCGCCATGCCGGATGCCAAGGCCGTCGCCGCGATGATGAAGTACAACGAGTCCCTGCAGAAGGCCGGCGTGCTTCTCGCGCTGGACGGTCTCCACCCGCCTTCGATGGGGGCGCGCGTGTCGTTCTCCGGAGGCAGGCCCAAGGCGACCGACGGCCCCTTCACCGAGTCGAAGGAGGCCGTCGGCGGATACTGGATGATCCAGGTGAAGTCGAAGGAAGAAGCCGTCGAGTGGACCAAGCGCTGCCCCGCTTCGGACGACGAAGTCATCGAGGTTCGCCAGGTCCAGGAGTTCTCGGACTTCCCGGCCGATGTCCAGAAGGCCGCCGCGAAGTTTTCCGAGATGCAGGAAAAGTCCGGGCAGCGAAAGAGATCGTGACACCGTTTCCCACCGGGATCGGCAAGTACCCGGGCGGGAGCATTGCCGCTCGGCCGATCGACGCATTCGAGCAGCCGTAGCCGCGGGTCGGCTCTTGCACGTAAGGAGGAAGATGCTCTAATCGGTGGCCGTGTCTGCCACCGCTGCGCATCGCGCGATCGACGCGGTCTGGAGGATCGAGTCGGCCAGGCTCATCGCCGGCCTCGCGCGGATCGTGCGCGATGTCGGTCTCGCCGAGGAGCTCGCGCAGGACGCTCTCGTCGCGGCGCTCGAGCGGTGGCCGGAGTCGGGCGTTCCGCACAACCCGGGCGCCTGGCTCATGGCCACCGCGAAGCATCGTGCGATCGATCTCTTGCGCCGAAGCAAGCTGCTCGAGCGAAAGCATGAGGAGCTCGGTCGTGAGCTCGAGGCCCAGCACGAGACGGCCGCGCCGGATCTCGACGCCGCGATCGACGATCACGTCGGCGACGACCTCCTGAGCCTCATGTTCACGGCCTGCCATCCGGTTCTCTCTCCCGAGGCCCGCGTGGCGCTCACGCTCCGCTTGCTCGGGGGCCTCGAGACCTCTGAGATCGCGCGTGCGTTCCTCGTCCCGGAGTCGACCGTCGCCCAGCGAATCGTCCGGGCCAAGCGAAGCCTCGCCGAGGCACGCGTCCCTTTCGAGGTTCCCCGCGGGGCCGAGCTCGCCGCCCGTCTGTCTTCGGTGCTCGAAGTTCTCTACCTCGTCTTCAACGAGGGCTACTCGGCGACCGCCGGTGACGACTGGATTCGCCCCGCGCTCTGCGAGGATGCCCTCCGCCTGGGCCGCATCCTGGCCGAGCTGATTCCGAAGGAGCCCGAGGTCCACGGCCTCGTCGCGCTCATGGAGATCCAGGCGTCGCGCTTCGGGGCGCGGATCGGCCCGTCGGGAGAGCCCGTCCTGTTGCTCGATCAAGACCGCGCGCGCTGGGATCAGCTCCTCATCCGCCGTGGTCTCGCGGCTCTCAAGCGTGCCGAGAAGCTCGGCGGCACGCTCGGCCCGTACGCGCTCCAGGCCGCGATCGCCGCCTGTCACGCGCGGGCGCGGACCCCGGCGGAGACGGACTGGGCGCGCATCGCGGCGCTCTACGATGCTCTCGTTGAGCTCGCGCCATCCCCCGTCGTGGAGCTGAATCGCGCGGTCGCGGTCGGGATGGCGTTCGGTCCAGCCGCGGGCCTCGAGCTCGTCGATCGACTGACCACGGAACCGTCGCTCAGGTCCTACCACCTCTTGCCGAGCGTGCGCGGCGACCTCCTCGCCAAGCTCGGTCGCTTCGAGGAGGCCCGGGCGGAGTTCGAGCGCGCGGCATCGCTCACGCGAAACACACGCGAGCGCGAGTTGCTGCTCGAGCGCGCGGCCTCGTGCGCGCGCGGATCGGCGCAGCCGCGTTGACGGCATGAGCCCTGCACGGGCCGCCGTGATGGGCGATGACCGGAATGGCCGAAGAAGAACGATGGTTCGCAACCCCTGAGGAGGTTTCGCATGGCCCTCTATGTCGATGGTTATGTCCTGCCGGTCCCGAAGAAAAATGTGGAAGCCTACCGCCGCATCGCCCAGAAGGCGGGAAGGGTCTGGCGCGAGCACGGCGCCTTCGAGTTCCGTGAATGCGTCGGCGACGACCTAAGGGTAAAGGGCATGGCGACGTTCCCGAGCCGGTTCAAGGCCAGGCCCGGCGAGACGGTGGTTTTCTCGTGGATCGTGTTTAAGTCGCGCGCGCATCGCGATCGCGTCAACGCAAAGGTGATGAAGGACCCGCGCATCGCAAGCATGGACCCGAAGTCCATGCCCTTCGACGTCAAGCGCATGGTCTACGGCGGGTTCGAGGTCCTGGTCGACGCCTGAGCAGGCGGTCCTCCCACATGCCGAACGGAGTTCCAGCTTCAACGCGGCCTTACCGCAGAAAGGAACACTCATGTACGTGATCCGCGACATCTTCAATACCAAACCGGGTCGAGCCAAGGACCTGGTCGCCAAGGTGAAGCAGGCGATGCCTCACATGCGCGCGCCCGGAGTGCATGGCATGCGGGTGATGACCGATACGGTCGCCGGCTATTGGACGGTGGTATGCGAGACCGAGGTCGAGGAGCTCCAGGCCTATTTCGACGCCGGCCGCGGCCAGTCGCACAGCCCCGAGGTCGACGAGGCGATGAAGGGCTACATGGAGCTAGTTAACGGCGGCCACCGCGAGATCTTCCGCATCGAGTGAACATCGCTATTTCTGTGACAAGGCCGCCGGCGGCGGAGAGTCGGGAGTCAGGAGTTAAGAGTCAGGAGAAGGACAACGCTCCTTGGACTCCCGACTCCCGACGAGTACTCAGGGCAGCCCGAAGTTCTTCACCAGGAACACCGCCATCTGCCCGCGGGTACTGGGGTCGGTCGGGCAATAGAGAGGCGGAACGGCCGAGCAGCCGCCCGTCACGTTGTCGTTGAAGAGCTGCTCGATCCAGTCGGCGAAGCCCACACCCGGAGTGCAGGGCACGTCGTCGAAGATGCCCGTGCAGTCCGGCGGATCGTACGCGAAACCATTCTTCGCCTTGAGGAGGAAGACGGCCATCTGCTGTCTCGTGACGGTGCTGTCGGGGCAGTAGAGCGGCGGGGCCGTCTGGCATCCCCCGGTGATGCCCCGAGCGGCCAGGTCCTCGATCCACGGGTCGAAGATGCCGCCCGTGCACGGCACGTCGTCGAAGACGTTGCCCGTGCAGGCCGGCGGCGTGTACCCGAGCGGCTGACTCGCCTTCAAGAGGAACACCGCCATCTGGGCGCGGGTCACCCCCGCGTCGCGACAGTAGTTGCCGCCCCCGCACCCCGCCGACACCGAATGGCGAATCAGTTTCTCGACGAAGTCGTGAAAGATGTCTCCCTGCGGCACGTCCAGGAAGTCGGCGAAGAAGCCGGCGGTCAGCGTGCCGCTCTGCAGATCCGGGTTGGTCACGACGACGTCGTTCAGGCTGCCCGGGGTGAGGTCGGGCGTGATCGCGTCAATCGAGGTCGCGCCATTGACGACGACACTCGTCGCCGCCGCGCCTCCGATCGCCACCGTGGCGCCGGCGAGGAAGTCCGTGCCCGTGATGGCAACCGGGTTCCCTGTCGCGGCGGGTCCGGAGGAGGGCGCGATCGCCGTCGCGGTAGGTGCAGGGCCGGACTCCGGACACTTGAATTGCTCGACGAGCGTTTCGAAGTCGAAGAAACCGTCGAACGCCTGGCCCGCCGCCCAGACATCCGTGGGCGACACGGCGGCCACGGCGATGAGCTCGCTGATGTAGCCGCCCTCGCCGTTGGGGCTGGGGAAGATGCTCCAGTTCGTTCCGTTCCAGTGCTGGGTCATCGTCATCAGCTCGGCGCCCGTATCCCAGAACCCGACGGCCCACGCGTCGTCCGCCGAGAGACCCACCACGTCGAAGAGGTAGTTGTTCAGCTGGCTGTTGTTCGGGCTCGGGACCACGCTCCACGCCGAGCCGTCCCAGTGGAGGACCGAGGTCTGGTAGACCTGGTTGGCCCCGAAGAGCGCCTGGTGCTGTCCGACGGCCCAGATGTCGTTCGCGGAGGTCGCCGAGATGCTCAGGAACCAGTTCAGGTACGGGCCGACGTTGGGGCTCGACACGACCGTCCAGCTCGTGCCGTCCCAGTGCTGGACGACGCTCTGTTGCAGCCCGTCGAAGTAGCTATTTCCGACGGCCCAGACGTCGTCGGAAGCGACGGCGGTAACCCCGTACAGCACGCCCCCGATGCCCGGGTGGGGATGGTCGACCTCCGTCCAGGCGTTGCCGTCCCA
>DASXTI010000149.1:0-3684 GCA_036505535.1 Thermoanaerobaculia bacterium | reverse complement strand
GGAGCCCGCTGCGATCGTCGAGCGCGCTCAAGGCGTACCCGACGAGCCGCGCCTGGCCCGTCAGACCCGCGAGCCGCGCGACCTGGCCGTAGGTCGCCACCCGGCCCCGCGGAATTCGGGAGACGACCGAATAGATTCGCTGGTAAGTGTGGGACGAAGGGAGCACGGGCTCGAGGATAACTGCGCCACGGGATCAAGCTCACGGGCCCGGAGGTCCCCCCCACGATCTACGTGTGCATCGCTCGAGTACGCGCGCCAGTCTATCCACCCCGCGAATGATCTCTCGCGCATCGACGGCCGCGAATCCGAGCAGGAGTCCTTCGGGGAGTCGAGCCCTGATGGCGAACCGGTTGATCGGAATGACTTCGACGCTCTCGGCGGCGGCCGCATCCGCGACGTCGGCGGCGCTCAGTCCCTCACCCAACCATCCCACCGTCTGTACTCCCGCCTCCGTGTCCTGGAGGTGGAGAAGTCCGGCGAGCTTACGGTCGACGGCGTCACGGAGGATGGCAAGGCGACTGGCATAGAGCTCGCGCATGCGCCGAATGTGCCGTCCAAAATGTCCCTCGGTGAGGAAGTCGCACATCATTGCCTGATCGATCACCGAGGAGAACCGGTCGATGACGAATCTTGCGGCCGCGAACTTGTCGACCAGCTCGAGCGGCACGACGAGGTATCCCAGGCGGAGACTCGGTAGAAGGACCTTGCCGAAACTGCCCGAGAAGATGACCGAACCGCTCTGGTCCAGCCCCTGAATTGCAGGGATGGGGCGGCCGGAGTAGCGATACTCGCTGTCGTAGTCGTCTTCGAAGATGAGTCCTCCGGTCTGTCGCGCCCAATCCAACAGCGCCAGGCGCCGGTCCAGGGCCATCGCGGGTCCCAGGGGAAACTGGTGCGCCGGCGTAACGTAGGCCAGCTTGGCGTCAGCGCACCGCCGCCTTGCGTCCCGGACATTGGGGCCGTAACGGTCGATGGAAACGGCAACGATTCTGGCTTGCAGGGCCCGAAGCATGGCCGGCACGCCGAAATAGCAGGGATCTTCAACCCACACGGCGTCGCCGGGATCGAGCGTGAGCCGCGCTGTCAGATCCAACCCCTGCTGAATACCCGAGACGATGATCACCTGGTCGGCGTTGCATCGGACGCCTCGCGCTGCGCCCAGATAGTCGGCAACCGCCTCGCGCAGGGGCCGGTACCCTCTGGAATCGCCGTCGGCCAACAGAGTTCGCGTGGCTCGACGCAGACGGCGCGAAGCGATCTGAGCCCACACGGCGAGCGGGAACGCGTCCAGAGCAGGCTCTCCCGCGCGAAAGGCTCGAGCCGGCTGTCCCCTGAGGTCCGGAACGGGCCCGAGGCGGCGGGCAAATCGGGAGAGGGCCGGCCGGGCCCTCCTCGTTCTCGTCTCCCTGCCGGGATCTGGCTGCGGATGAAGCAAGTCCTCGGGGAGAAGGGCGTTCACGTATGTGCCCGCGCCCACCTTGCCTTCCAGGTAGCCCTCCGAGTGCAGCTCTTCGAACGCCGAGACGACGGTGCCGCGCGAGACGCCATAGCGTCGTGAGAGCTCTCGGGTCGAGGGGAGGCGCGTGCCGCGCTTGAGGCGGCCGTCCAGGATCGCGGATCGAACTTCGTCACAAAGCCATTGGAACCGAGTGGTTCCCGGCCTCGATCCGGTCAGGGTCAGATCGGGTGGAGTCGCCGTTTTTGCCACCGCTAAATGGTATATCCGAAATAAGCAAAATGGACCTTTCGGGTGGACCAGCAGCGGCCTACCCTGGCCGGCGAGTCGCAGCCCGGACCGTCCGTAGCGGATCGCTCCGGGATCCGGCGACAGAAGGCGAGGCGCAAGCCTTCGAGAAAGGAGAGTCAAGCCAATGAAGAACCTCATGAGCCTGCTGGGCATCGCCTCGATGCTCGCCGTCACTGCGGCCGCCCTTGCTCGTGGTGTGAAGGGGAACGATCCGAAGGACCTCGCGGGGAAGGGCAAGATGGCGAAGCCCGAAGCCTCTACCGAAAGGAATATCAAAGCGATACTCGAGATCTTCCGGGCGATCGAGCAACGGGACCCGGATCATCCCCGGGAGCTCGAGCTCATCCGGCCGGACGTCGAGTTTCACTGGCCGCCGGCGCTTCCCTATGGCGGAACTTTCCGCGGTCGGGACCGAGAGGGTCCCACCTGGAGTAGTACGTGGAACCCTCTGCAGCCGACCGAGGCCGACCGAAAGATGGATCCGCGCGTCGTGGGCGCGAGCGGGAATGAGGTCGTCGTGCTCTACCGGCAGCGCGGTGTCAGCCCGAACGGTGAGCGATTCGACGGAGAGGTGATCGGCCTCTACCGGTTCCGCGACGGGAAGCTCTCCCGCGGTCAGATGTTCTACTTCGACGAAGCGGTGCTGGTCCGTTTCCTGGCAAGGGCCGGAGACCAAGCGGCGTTGCCGAATCGGACCCCATGAGCAGCTCCGTCGAAGTCCTGAACTCCGGACTCGTTTCGAAGCCGCGCGATCTCATCCGTCGATACGCCTCGCTCTACCTGAGGATCGCGCTCGGTGCCGGCTTTCTCACGTCCGTCACCGACCGGCTGGGACTCTGGGGCCCGCCGGGGAGACGCAACGTCGCCTGGGGCAATTTGGAGCGGTTCACCGATTACACCGCGACGCTGAACCCGTGGGCGCCCCGGGCGATCGTACCGGCGATCGTCTGGACCGTCACGGTTGCCGAGATCATTCTTGGCATCGCGCTGCTCCTGGGTTTCGCCACACGGCGGGTTGCGGTCTGGAGTGGCGCCCTGCTCCTTCTCTTCGGCTTCGGCATGACGATCGGCACCGGCCTCAAGTCGGCCTTGAACGCCTCGGTTTTCTCCGCATCGGCCGCGGCCTTCGCCCTGTCGACGATGGAGCATTTCCCATGGAGCGTCGATGAGCTGGTTGGCCCTTGAACCGCGAGGATGCGGGTCGGGCTGGCAACGCCCACGGCGTGACGATACGGCGGGCGGCATGGGACGACGCCCCCTCGATCGCATCGGTCCTGCACCGGTCCTTTGCCGAGTACAGAGCTTCCTACACGCATGAGGCTTTCATCGCGACCTTCCTCACACAGAGGCAGATCGAGGACTGTCTCGGCGAAGGGCCGGTCTGGGTCGCCGCTCTCGACGGCGGGATCGTCGGAACCGTCTCCGCAGTCGATCGCCAGCAAGCTCTGTACATCCGAAGCATGGCGGTCCTTCCGTCCGCGAGGCGACGACGGATCGGCGAGATGCTCTTGGTCGAAGTGCAGCGGTTTGCAGTCGAGCGCGGCTATCGACGCCTCGTCCTAAGCACCACCCCGTTTCTGGATCGCGCGATCCGACTCTACGAGCGGCTCGGGTTCCGGCGAACCGATGAAGGCCCCCATGACCTGTTCGGGACCCCATTGTTGACGATGGCCAAGGCCGTAGGGGCGAGAAGCCCGAAAACCATGCGCTGACGGGGGCTCGGGCGCCGTCATGGAGGCTCCCTGTTGGCCGGGCCCCGAGCCGGCCGCCGTTACTTATTCTTCCGCGTCCGAGCGGCCTTTCGCGCGGCTCGCGAGCGCTCGGTCGGCGTCCGTTTCCGCGCGGCGGAGCGCGCCTGGCTCGCGAGCGCCGATCGGGATGCGGCGGACCGTCCTTCCCGGCGAAGAGCCTTCGAGGTAGCTTTCGATCGAGTCCGC
>DASXTI010000148.1:0-85523 GCA_036505535.1 Thermoanaerobaculia bacterium | reverse complement strand
TCTACGATCAGGCGCCCGAGAACATCGTCCGCATCACTTATCCGAAGCCCGATAGCCCGGACCCGTACGCGGGCGCGGCGAAGACGCTGGCGGACTGGCTCGCGGACGGAACGCTCGAGAGGGAACGCCGTCCAGCGCTCTGGATCTATCGTCAGACCTTTACCGAGGGGGGAACGACGTTTGTCCGCAACGCCCTGGTGGGCCTCGTGCGCCTCGCCGAATATGGCTCGGGCGTGATCCGCCCGCACGAGCGCACGCTCGCCAAGCCCAAGGAGGACCGGCTGGCGCTGCTTTCGGCGACGAAGGCCGACCTGGAGCTCGTTTTTCTCTTGACGCGCGCTCCTCTCGCCGAAGCCCTATCGACGCGCCGGGGACCCGAGCTCTCCGCCACGGACCCCGATGGCGTGCGGCACGACGCCTTCCGCATCATCGACTTCGCCGCGCACGTCGAGCTCCAGGGTCTGGTCAAGAACGCCGAGGCGATCATCGCCGACGGCCACCACCGTTACGAGACGGCGCTCGCGTTCTCGAAGGACCCCGCGGCCGCGAAGCTTCCGGGCGCCAAATACAAGCTCTGCGCGATCGTCGACATAGCCTCCTCCGGCCTCATCGTTCGCCCGATCCATCGCCTGCTCCTGGATATCCCCGACTGGAGACCCGTCCGCCTCCTTCACACGGCCCGCGACTACTTCGACCTGCGCGAGTACGACTCGGCGCGCGAAGCGCTGGCGGCGCTCCAGGGTCACTCGCGCCTGCTGCCCGCGTTCGTCCTCGACGCGCCTCCGGAGCGGCCGACCCTGATGACTCTCCTCGAAGATCCCGCGCCTCTCCCCTGGCCCGCGGGACGCTCGCCGGCATGGAAGGAGCTGGACGTCGCCGCCCTCGAAGTGGCGCTCTTCGACAAGCTTCTCGGAATCGACACAGAGGCGATCGCCCGCGGCGAAGCGGTCGCCTTCACCTCCGACGCCGAGGCCGCGATTTCCGCCGTCGAGAAGAAGGAAGCTTGCGCGGCGGTTCTCATGCGGCCGACGACGATCGCCGACCTCGAAGCGGTTGTGACCGCGGGCGACCGTCTTCCCCAGAAGTCGACGCACTTCTTCCCCAAGATGTACTCCGGAATCTTCGGCGTGTCGCTCGAGGATGCCGTGTACTGAAGGGTCGGCCGAATTCCGCGCGCCGCCATTCGCCATGACTGGAGAGACCGCCGCCAAGCAACTCGTCGCCGAAGCACAAGCGCTCCTCGGTGCCGGAAGCCCCGAAGAGGCCATCACCACCTGCCGACGCGCGCTTGCGATCGAACCCGACTGCTTGGACGCGCACCTCTGCATGGCGCACGCGAAGCTGCCGGGCGAGGATTACCTCGTCTGGCTTCGCCGTCTCCACGAGCGGCTACGGCCGAGAACATACCTGGAGATCGGCGTGGACGCGGGTCGAACCCTCGGGCTCGCGCGGCCCCCGACGATCGCGGTCGGCGTGGACCCGGCCCCAGCGCAGGCGCAGGCGCTCCCGCTCTCCGCTCAAACCCGCGTCTTTGCGATGGAAAGCGACGCCTTCTTCGCCTCGCGGGACGTCGCCCGGGAGTTTGGTCATTCCTCCATCGATCTTGCCTTCATCGACGGGCTGCACCTCTTCGAACAGGCACTCAAGGACTTCATCCACGTCGAGCGCCACACCGCCTCCGACTCGGTCGTCCTCTTTCACGACTGCCTTCCTCTGACGGGGGAGACGGCGACCCGGGATCGGCGGACTGGCTTCTGGACGGGGGACGTCTGGAAGATCGTCCCGATACTCGAGAGGTCGCGGCCGGACCTCACGGTTTTCGTCATCGCGACCTATCCCACCGGGCTCGGCGTCGTGACGCGCCTCGACCCGACCTCGCGGGTTCTCGATAGTCGGTTCGAGGAGATCGTTGCCGAGTTCATCCCGAAGGAATGGAACGAAGAGTCCGAAGAAGCGGCTTCGCTACCGATCGTCCCCAACGATTGGGCTTTCGTCGAACGGCGCCTTCGCCCGGCGGACTGATCGAGCGACGGGCGGCTACTTCTTCTTCGCGAATCCGCGCACGTCGTCCTTCACGAGGCTTTCGATCTGCTCCTTCGTGAGCTTCTTTCCCCAGGGAGGCATGTCGTCCTTGCCCTCGGTCACCGACTTGACCAGTTCCGCGTCGCTCTCGTCGGCCTGCCACTCCGCGTCCGTGAAGTCGCGCGCCTTCAGCTGCTTGCCCTTCGGCGTCTGTCCCTTGCCGTCCTCGCCGTGACACTTGGCGCAGTACTGCTTGAAGAGCTCCGAGGGATGTTCCTGCCTGGCGTAGAGCGACGCGGCGAGTCCGCCGATCAAACCAAACACGAGGGCACCGAGAAGCCTGGTCTTCCTCATCCCTTCCTCGCTTTCTCTAGCTCCTGGAGAACCATCTCCGGCTCCCATCTCTCTCCGAAATAGATCGTCGCCAGACGCCCCTTGGGGTCCACGACCGCCACGGTCTGCGAATGAATGATCTGCCCCCGCTCCGGGTAGTAGAGGACGCCGAACGTTTCCGCCACGCGCGCGACCGCCGCCGGATCCCCCGTCAAGAACTTCCATTGCGCCGGGTCGGCTCCGACCTTCGAGGCGTAGTCTTTCAGCACCGCCGTCGTATCGTCTTGGGGGTCGACGGTGATCGCGAGCAGAACCCCGAACCTTGCCTTCTTCAGCGCCGCGCTCAACCGCGAGAACTTGGCCATCGTCATCGGGCAGGCCGTCGCGACGGGGCAACGCGTGTAGACGAACGTCACCGCCACCGGCTCTCCTCGAAACTGCGAAAGGCGCACCGGCTTGCCCGTCTGATCGGTCAGGGCGAAATCGGGGACGGCCTCGCCGACGGCGATCCCCCTGTTGGGCTCCGGCCGCACGGCTCCCGCTCCTCCCGGAGTCGGTGTGCGCACGAAACCCTTCGTCAGGATCCTCTCTAGGAAGAAGACGTCGCCGTCGACGACGAGCGTCGCTTCGACCCGGTCGCCCGGACGAAGGAGAGCCACGACCTTCGGGTCGTCGCGAACCGGGAAGGACATCGTCATGGCCGGCATGGCGCCGGGGATCTCCCCATGCTGGACCGTGATCTCGGATTTCGCGGGCGCGACGGCGGTGATGACGCCTTTCAACGGATAGCGCTTCGCCGCGGCGGAGACCGGTGGCGGCGGAGTCAGGATGGGTCGCGCCGGAATGCGCGCCGGAATCGGCGCCTCTCGATGGCGGCAGGCGGCGCCGGCCAGAAGAAGCCCGCAGAGAAAGAGTGCGCGTTTCACGGCGCCTTTCCTACAGGAGAAGCTCTCGGGACTTCGAAAGTTAACGAAGCCCAAAGGCTCTGCCAGTCGGCGCCGGTCCCTTTGGCGGCTTCGACCATGTGCACGGCCTTTATCAGCCAGACGCCTTCGCCAGGCAGCCGGAAGCGGACGCGACCGTTCCTATCGGAGCGCTGGGAAAGCTTTTTTTCCGGCTCGGCATAGGAAAGCGCCGCGACGAGAGCGCCCGCCAGTGGCTTTCCTTCGTAAAGAATCTTGACCGGGAGGTCCTCGTTGGCCTTGAGAGCGTAAGGGTTTCGTTCCGGAACGAGCTCGAGGGTAAATCCGAGAGTCCGGTCGTAGCCGGTCCCTATTCCCTCGCCGGCACGCAGCAGCGCCTTCGCGCAGCGCGAGAAGACCTCGCGGGAAGGCTTCTGGCTGTCGCCGTGCTGGCGGCGGATCTCGATGATCTTCTCGAGCCCCTCCTCCCGCAGATACTCTTCGAACTTCTGCGGCTCGAGCGAAAGAGGATTGTTGAGACTGCGGTAGCCCAGGAGCAGAAGTCCCGGCGCCTCGATCCGGACGGATCCCGCCGGCTCGTCCGCGGCGCGGCCGACGACCGGCTTCTCGCCCGCGTCCGAGACCAGGACGAACTTGACGATCATCGCGGGATTGCGCGGAAGCGCCTCACCCCGAAACTTCTGGCCAACGACCAGTCGCACGGCGAGAGTCGATCCGACAGCGGGACGAAAGCTCGAGGGCTCGATCCAGAAGTCGTGCGCGAGCAAGGGTCCCGCGAGCGGAAGGGCGAGGATGAAAACGGCGGCGCGGCGCCGCCGCATCATCGCACTCCCGAAGGCAGGGGCTCGCGGCGCGCCGCGACATACTCCGACAGCCTCGCGAGATCGATGTTGCCCCCCGAGAGAACGACGCCCACCCGCTGACCGCGGAAATCGGCCTTCCCGTGGCGAACGGCGGCGGCGCCGGCCACCCCCGAGGGCTCGACCAAGATCTTCATCCGTTCGAGCATCCAGGTCAGAGTCTCGATCATCTCCTCGTCGGAGACGAGAAGGATCTCCTTGACGTTGGCTTGCACGATCGGAAACGTGAGCCTTCCGGGCGAGGTGACGCGCAGGCCATCGGCGATCGTCGCGTTGGCGGCGACCTCGACCCGCTCGCCTGCTTCGAGCGACCGTTTCGTGTCGTCGGCGGCTTCGGGCTCGACGCCGTAGATCGTGATCTCCGGCCTCATGTGACGCGCGGCCGTCGCCCAGCCGCCGATCAGGCCTCCGCCGGAGACGCAAACCACGAGGGCGTCCAAGTCCGGAACCTCCTCGAGAAGCTCCACGGCCCCCGTCGCGGCGCCGGCCATGACGAGCTCGTCGTCGAAGGGCGGAACGAGCACCGCGCCCCGCTCCCGGCAAATTTGGTCGGCCAGCTCGTCCCGACTCTGGCTCGCACGGTCGTACAGGACGACTTCGGCCCCGTATGCGCGCGTCGCTTCGATCTTGGACCGCGGCGCGTCGGAAGGCATGACGACCATCGCGCGGATGTGAAGCAGGCGCGAGACGAGTGCCACCGCCTGGGCGTGATTGCCCGAGGAGAAGGCGACCACCGCGGAGACTCTCTGACGCTCGGTCTCCGCCTTCATCTTGTTGTACGCGCCTCGAAACTTGAAGGCTCCGCCGCGCTGGAGGTTCTCCGCCTTGAAGAAGACCGTCGCGCCCGCTTCCTCGTCGAACTGCCGCGAGCGCAGGACCGGCGTGCGATGCGCCACCCCCTCGAGACGCTTGCGCGCCTTCTCGATCTCCTCCCAGGTCAGCACGCGGTCTCTTTTTGGCTCACGATACGAGTGACGCAACGCAAGGCCCGATCGCTTCCTTCCACTCCTCGATCGCCGCGAGTGCCCGCTCCACCATCCGCTGACGGCGGACTTGACGGTCGCGCACGGGAGAATGGGAGCTGTCCTCGATCAAGCCGAAGGTGACGTTCATCGGCTCGAACTTCTCGGCCGGCGGACGCTCCGAGCAGTGGCGCGCGAGCGAACCGATCGCCGTCGTGTAGGGGATGGGAAGAGGATCCCTGCCCTCGAGGATCTGGGCGAGCGTCAGTCCCACGGAGAGGCCGGTGGCCGCGCTCTCGACGTAGCCCTCGACACCGGTGATCTGCCCCGCGAAGAAGATCCTGGGCTCCCGGCGCATCCGCCAGAACCGGTCCAGGTGCGCCGGAGAGTGGATGTAGGTGTTGCGGTGGAGCATGCCGTACCGGACGAACGCCGCATTCTCGAGCCCCGGGATCATGCGGAAGATCCGTTGCTGCTCGGGGATCTTCAACTTCGTCTGGAAGCCGACCAAGTTGTAGTGCTCCCGGGTCAGATCGTCCTGGCGCAGCTGGACGACCGCCCAGGGAAGCTTCCCCGTGCGCGGATCGGGAAGGCCCATCGGCTTCATCGGTCCGTGGCGAAGGGTCTCTCGCCCGCGCTCGGCCATCACTTCGATCGGAAGACAGCCTTCGAAGTAGATCCCCTTCTCGAAGTCCTTGATCGGGACCGTCTGACCCGAGAGCAGCGCGTCGATGAAGCGTTCGTACTCATCCTTCGAAAGCGGGCAGTTCCAGTAGTCCTCCCCTCTCCCTTTGCCGTAGCGGGAAAGCGGATACATCTTCGCGGTGTCGAGCGAGGACGCTTCGACGATGGGAGCCATCGAGTCGTAGAAGTAGAGGTCATCGGTCCCGAGCAGCGCCCGGATCGCGGCGTCCAACGCGGGCGAGGTCAGCGGCCCGGTCGCCACCACGGCATAGCCGTCCGCCGGAATCTCGCGGACTTCCTCGCGAACGAGCTCGATCTCGGGACGGGCCGCGATCGCATCGGTCACGAGATTGGCGAAGACGTGGCGATCCATCGCGAGCGCGTCCCCGGCCGGAACCGCCGCGGCGCGCGCCGCGTGGATGATGAGCGAATCCAGAGCCTCCATTTCGCGCTTCAAGAGACCGACGGCGTTGCGTGGATTGTCGGACCGGAAGGAGTTCGAGCAGACCAGCTCTGCGCACCGGTCGGTCTGGTGAGCCGCGGTGCCGACCTTCGGGCGCATCTCGAATAGGCGCACGCGGTGCCCTCGCCGCGCGAGCTGCCAGGCGCACTCGGAGCCGGCGAGCCCGGCACCGACGATAGAGACGGAGGGGGCGATCATCGGAATCCGGATTCTAAACGCCCCCGGCGCTCTCTGTGCTGATGCCGCCGGGCGATCGGGATGACGAATCGGATCGAGGTCAAGCGCGACGAGAAGGCGGCGATCTTGTTGTCGACGAGGCCGGCGGCGAGTCCCGCCTTCTGGACGTCCAGCCAAAGAAAGGGAAAGTGGAGCTCTCGGAGGAAGGGTTTCTTGGGGAAGACGACCCAGAGCGAACCGGCGGGCTCCAGCCGCTTCTCGAGGTCGCGGAAGAAGGCGGAGAGGGAGCCTTCCGACGGAACTTCCGCCATCAGCCAGGCATGCGGCCCGGCCGAGAACTTTTCCACACGCTCGACTAACGGCCCGAAGATCTCGCGCAGCCTCCGCACGAACTCCGCCGAGCGCCCGGCCGCGTAGGCCGGCGAAGTACCTGGCAACGAGAACTTCTCCCACGGCGCCTTCATGACTCGATTCTATTGGGGGGGTCAGGTCTGTGATCTGTGATTCACGGTGGGGCACACAACAAGATCACAGTTCACAGACCTGACCCCGAGCCTAAGATGAAGCCATGGCGTTCGACGCGGAACCCTACTCCGACGAGTACTTCGAGGGACTCCATCGCGTGACGGCGTTCGCGGCGAGGGAGCGCAAGTGGCGCGAGCGCAACCGCGACATCGTCAGGCTGGCCGATCCCGCGGCCGACAAGGTCGTCCTGGACCTGGGGTCGGCTCGTGGGGACGTCTGTTTCCTGCTCGCCCCGCGAGTCCGGAAGGCCGTGGGAATCGACGCCTCGGAGAAGGCGCTCGAGATCGCGGAGGTCGAGCGCGCAAAGCGCAGTGTCGAGAACGTGCGCTTCGTGAAGGGGGACGTGGCGGACCTCGATCCGATCCCCGACGGCTCAATCGACGTCGCGGGGGCCTTCGACCTTCTCGAGCACATCGACGACGCCACGATGCGCCAGATGCTCGGCGCGTTGCGCCGGGTGCTCAGACCGGGGGGGGTCTTCGTCGCCTACACGCCGAATCGCGATCACTACGTCGAGAGACTCAAGGCGCACGGCTTGATCCTCAAGCAGTTTCCGGAGCACATCGCCGTGCGACGCCCGCGGCAAATCGCGAGGATTCTCGAGGAAGAGGGTTGGCGGCTGCTCGAGATGACCTACTCGCCCGCGCCCTTTCCCGTCGTACGGTGGATCGAGAGGCTGTTGTGGCGCGCTCCCGGAATCGGACGACTCTTCCGTTACCGCATCCTGGTCAGGGCGGCGCCGAAAGCCGAGCGCATTGCGGGATAGACTGACGGTTTATGCGCGCGAGCGTGATCATCCCCTGCCGCAACGCCGAGCGCACCGTCGCCAACGCGGTGGCCTCCGCTCTTTCGCAGACCGAGCCGCCGCGAGAGGTTCTCGTCGTGGACGACGCCTCGACGGACGACTCCGCTGACGTGGGGCGCCAGGCGGGAGCCCGCGTCATCCGCAACGTCTCGCGCCGCAATGCGGGGGGCGCCCGCAACGCAGGGATCGAGGCCGCCGCCGGTGAGCTGCTCGCCTTTCTCGACGCAGACGCCGTCGCCCCGCGGAACTGGCTGGAGCGAGCCCGACGCGCCTTCGAGAACGATTCCGAGATCGTCGCCGTCGGAGGCCGGATCGCCAACGGCCGGCCCGGACGCTACGGCGATCTCGACTACTTCCTCAACCACTCCGAGTGGATCTCGACGGCGGCGCCTTCGGCCAAGAGGAACATTCCGACGATGGGGATCGTCTACCGCCGCGACGCCGTCGGCCCCGTGCGCTTTCCGGAGTCGAACACGGGGGAGGACACGGCTTTCGCCCTGGCGGTCCTCGCACGCGGCGGAAAGCTCTGGTACGACCCGGAGATCGTGATCACCCACCGGCACGAGCGGCTGGATTGGGCGTCCTTCTGGGGGAAACAGGTCGCGTGCGGCCGGACGATCTTCGAGACGCGCCGGCGATACGAGCGTCCGGGCAAGATGCTGGTGCGCTTCCCTGCCCTTCTCTTCTTCTTTCCCCACCTCTGGATCACCGTCGGACGGATGGTCCGCGCCGGCTACGCCCGCAAGGCGGCGGCGCTCTTCCCCTTTCTTCTTACCGGCGAGGTGGCGCGCATCAAGGGTTTCTTCGAGGCCCGCCGCGCGACGCGAGCATGACGATGGGAAAGCTGTCACACGGCCTGGCGCTCGCGCGCGACTGGATCGCCCCGGGGGAAGCGATCGCGCAGTGGACGCACTTCGTGACGTCCGTCTGCAACGCGCGGTGCGCGCACTGCTTCTATCCGATCAACGCCGGCAAGAACGAGCTCACTTTGGAGGAGATCGACCGCTTCGCGACCACGCTCCCACCCATCCGTCTGCTTTTGATCTCGGGCGGGGAGCCCTTCCTCCGCCGCGACTTGCCCGAGATCATCCGTGTGTACTTCGATCGCTGCGGGTTCTTTTCCGCGTCGATCCCGACCAACGGCTTTTCCCCCGAAGAGGTCGCGCGCGGCGCGGAGACAATCTGCGGCTTCTCGTCGGACCTGGCGCTCGGGATCTCGGTCTCGATCGACGGCTTCCGCGACTTCCACGATCGCGTGCGGGCGGTGCCCGGCCTCTACGACCGGGCGCTCGCGACCCTCGAAACGCTCCTCGCGCTTTCGCGCCGGACCCCGAATCTGACGGTCGGCGTGACCACGGTCTTCATGCGCGACAACCAGAAGGAGATCAAGGACTTCTGCGAGTTCATCTACGAGAAGTACCGGCCGAATCATCACTCCTTGGGTTACGTGCGGGGGGATCCTTACGATCCGCGCGTCAAAGAGGACCTCGACGTCGGCCTCTATGAGCGCCTGTCGGTCAGGATCGACTCGCGCTATCCACCGGACGAGGCGCGAACCGGCTGGCGAGGTGCCCGCACCCGCGCCCGCCGCGAGATCAATCGGCGCCGGTTCGAGTACATCGCTCGCCAGGCGCGCGGCGGCGGCTTCGAAGGCTTCTGCCTCGCCGGCGAAAGGGAGTACGTGCTGACGGAGGAAGGGGACATCCATGGATGCGAGCTGATCGGCACGGTCATCGGCAACGTGCGCGAGGCCGGATACGACTTCGGCAGGATCCGCGGCAGCGAGGCGGCCCGAGCCTTCGTCGACGACAAGCATGCCCGGCTGTGCCGCTGCACCCACGAGTGCAATGCGCGAACGATGATCCTCTTCGATCGGGCCAACGCGCTCCCTGTTCTCGCCGCCATGGCAGGACTCGAGGCCCGGAGGCCGTCGTGAGCCGGGGGAAGAACGGCCTGCGGCTGCGGTCGCTCAAGTACATGCTCGAACTGACCTCCCGCTGCAACCTACGCTGCGGAATGTGCCCGATGGACGTCTTGACGCGGCCCTTCGAAGATGCGCCGTGGGAAATGGTCGAAGACGTCGCCCGCCAGATGAAAGAGCTGCGGCTCCCCATGAAGTATCTCCACGAGATGGGAGAGCCGTTCCTTTACAAACGCCTGCCAGAGGCGATCGATCTCTTCCCGGGCGTCTGCGTCTCGACCAACGGGACGCTGCTGAACGAAAAGTGGGCGAAGGACATCCTCGCGACTTCGCTCTCGAAGCTCCGCATCTGCATCGACACGCTCAAGCCCGAGGTCTACCCAATCGTCCGCAAGGGCGGAAAGTTCGACGTCGTCGTCGAGAACATCCGGCGCTTTCTGGAGATGTCGAAGGGAAGGAAGATCACCGTCGAGATCCAGCGGATGATCACGTTGCAGACCCACGACGAGTCGGTCAAGGACTTCCGAGAGTTCTTCCATCTCGACCGGTACCCTCAGGCCGTCGTGATCCAAAAGACCTGCGAGGGGCTCGATACCTCGGAAGTCACCGAGCTTCACCAGGCCTACTACGGCTGTTTCCAGGGCACGCCCTACCAGTGGTTCGTCATCCTCTGCAACGGGGACGTGACGCACTGCTGCTACGACTACGACGGGACGCAGAAGCTCGGGAACGTCCGCGAGAAGTCGATTCTGGAGATCGCGGCCTCCCCTTTTCTTGGGACGATCGAAGAGGGGTTTCGTTCCCACGACTTCGGCGCGCTTCCCCGCTGTGCCGAGTGCTTCAAGAACCCCGCGGCCAAGCCCCCCTTGACCGACCGGATCTGGCGATGGGCACAGATGTTCCCCTGGAAGGATCCGTTCCGGAGATTCCTGAACGCGCCGGGGGGAGAAAATTAGATTGCCGATTGGCGATTGATGATTGGCGATTGAAAGGCCGGCCCAATCTTCAATCGGCAATCGACAATCGGCAATTTACTTCGCCGCTTTCCGCCCTGAGGCCTTTGGCTTTCCTGCCGCCACAACATCCTCGGCCATCTCGGCGGCCTCTGGCGCCGCCTCGGGAATGATTTCGACGAGCGGCGGAACCTCTTCCGCCGGTTTCTCGAAACCGCAACCGGCCTTGTCGCACGCGAGCACGTCGCCGGACTTGCGCTGCCGGAGCAGGAGATAGGAGTTCCCGCACTCGGGACACTTCTCCGGAATCGGGCGGACGGACAGCGAAAAATCACAATTGGGATAGTTCACGCAGCCATAGAAGGGGCGGAAACGGCCGCGCCGCTCGGCTATGATGCCGCCGTCCTTGGGGCAACGCACAAGCGTGTCTTTGATCGGCTTGGGCGGCTTGAACTTGCAGGCCGGATAGTTCGAACAGGACACGTATGCGCCGTACCGGCCGTGCCGGCGCACCAGCGGACTGCCGCAGCGCGGACACGCCTCCCCCGTCGCCTCGTCGGGCCGGGCCTCGGCTTTGCCGCCGGCGACGGCGACGTTGATCACGTGGCGGCACCGGGGATAGGCCGAGCAACCCAGGAAGGTCGAGCCGCTGCGGCTCTGACGCAGCTTCATCGGAGAGCCGCACTCGTCGCACGTCGTGTTCTCGATCTCCGAGACGTCGACGACGTCCTCCTCGGGATCCGGGATGTTCTGAGTGAAGGTGCAGTTGGGATACCCGCTGCAGGCGACGAAGAGGCCGTTCTTGCCCATGCGGAGCTTGAGCTTCTTGCCGCACTGCGGGCACTTCTCGTCGATCTCGGGCACGACCGAAAGCCGGAGCCGCTTCGCCTGGGCGAGCGGAATGCCCGCCTTACCCGAGACCATGTCCTCGAGCGCGCGGTTGCGGTCGCGCGTGAAGGTCTTATCGAACTGCGCGAGCGCCTTCGTCCAGGTGAGCTTGCCTTCCTCGACCTCGTCGAGAGCCTCCTCCATGCGCGCGGTGTAAGAGGTCTCGAAGAAGTCGTCGAAGAACGGGATGAGCATCTCGATGACCGTCCGCCCCAGCGCCGTCGGGATGAAACGCCGGTCCCTCTTGTGCACGTACCGGCGCTCCTCGAGCTTGCGAAGAATCTCGGCGTACGTCGAAGGCCTCCCGATGCCGTTTTCCTCGAGGAACTTCACCAGCGACGCCTCGTTGAAGCGAGGCGGCGGCTGCGTCTCCTTCTTCTCGGGCTTGATGTCGCGAAGCTTCAATGTCTCGCCCTGGGAGAGCGGCGGCAGGCGCGGTGAATCCTTCTCCGCATCGTCTTCCTCGTCGGCCGAGATTCCGTAGGCGGACAGGTATCCGGGGAACTTGAGCGTCGATCCGGAGGCCCGGTAGGCGGCGCGCCCGGCCGTGATCTCGGCCGAGGTCGCGTCGTAGAGGGCGGCCGACATCTGTGAGGCGACGAAACGCTCCCAGATCAACCGGTAGAGCTTGCCCTCCTCGGGCGAGACATGTCGGGCGACCTCGTCGGGCGGCAGATCCAGGTACGTCGGCCGGATCGCCTCGTGAGCGTCCTGCGTGTCCCGGCGACCCTTGAAGTAGCGCGGCGACTCCGGCCGCAGCCCTGCACCGTACTGTTTCTCGATCAACTCCCGCACGGCCGAGAGCGCGTCTTCGGAGACGCGCGTGGAGTCGGTCCGCATGTAGGTGATCAGGCCGACCGTCCCGCGCCCGGGAATCTCACGCCCCTCGTAGAGCCGCTGTGCGATCTGCATCGTCCGGCGCACGGCGAAACCGAGGCGGCGGGCCGCGGCCTGCTGCAGCTGCGACGTGATGAAGGGGGGAGGCGGATTCCGGCGCCGCTCGGAGGTCTCGACCGACGCGACTTTCCAGGTCGCCCCCGCTGCCTCCTCGCGCACGCGGCGGGCCGCCTGCTCATCGGCAAGCCGCGGGTCCGTACCGTCGAACTTTAGCTTCTCCCCGTCGAAGGCGGTGAGGCGCGCGGTGAAGGCAGGCGGGTTCTCGCCTTCGAGCTCGGCGTCGACTGTCCAGTACTCGACCGGAACGAAGGACTCGATCTCCTTCTCTCGCTCGCAGATGATCCGCAGCGCCACCGTCTGCACGCGTCCGGCCGACAGACCCCGCCAAATCTTCCTCCAGAGGAGATCCGAGACTTCGTAGCCGACGAGCCGGTCGATGATGCGGCGCGCCTGTTGCGCGTCGACCAAACGCGCATCGATCTCGCCCGCGTGCTCCATCGCGGCGAGGACGGCCTTCTTCGTGATCTCGTTGAAACGGACGCGCCGGAAGGTGGTCTTGCCCGCGCCGGGCTTCAGCGTTTCGCGCAGGTGCCAGGAGATCGCCTCGCCTTCGCGGTCGGGATCGGCGGCGAGATAGACGAGATCGGCGGTCTTCGCGGCCTTGCGCAGCTGGTTGATCGTCTTCTCTTTGCCCTGCAGGATCTCGTAGGTCGGCTTGTAGGCATGTCCGCGATCCACCCCGAGGCCTTTGCGCGGCAGATCGCGCACGTGCCCGTAGGACGCGAACACCTTGAAGTCTCTTCCGAGGAACTTCTCGAGTGTCTTTGCCTTCGCGGGGGACTCGACGATGACGATCGACTTAGCCATATAGGGCGAGGGACGGTCTCATAACAGAGGGGAAAGCGCAAACCGCGCCGTTCCCGCCTCCCGAGAACACAAGGCTATTCCCGGACCGTGCTCGAAATACGCTTCCGTCCGCGAGGAGGATTCCGCAGAGGCACTTAGCGCCGGACCACTCCGTATCGTCCCCCTTCCGACAGCGCGAGGCCCGCGCCCTCGAGCTCGAAGAGGCTGGCCAAAACGGTTGCGGCGGGCAGCTCGAGCGCGCGGGCAAGCTCCTCGGCCGAGAGCGACTCTTCGCGCACCAGGAGATCGAGGACGCGTCGCGTCTCCGGCGACAGCTCCGTCAAGAGCGCCGGGGAGCCCGCAGCGGGAAGCCGCTGGGCCGGCCCGACGGAGGGGAAGAGCTCGGCGAGGACATCCTCGGCGCTCCGGCACAGGATCGCGCCGTCGCGAAGGAGCTCGTGCGCGCCCGCAGAGGTCTCCGAAAAGATCGAGCCCGGAACCGCGAAGACGTCGCGCCCGAAATCGTTGGCGAGTCGGGCCGTAATCAGCGAGCCCGACCGGCGTGAGGCCTCGACGACGACGACCCCCGAGGAGAGGCCGGCGATGATTCGGTTGCGAATCGGGAAGTTCTCGGGACGGGGCTCGGCGCCGGGCGGGAATTCCGAGACGAGCAGGTTGCCGGAGGAGAGCCTCTCCTTGAGCCGATGGTGCTCGCGAGGGTAATCGACGTCGAGACCGCACCCGAGGACCGCGATCGTCCCGCCCGGGCCATCCAGCGCGGCTTCGTGCGCTGCCGCGTCGATTCCGCGGGCAAAACCGGAGACGACCGCCACACCGACGCTCGAGAGCTCCCGCGAAAGCCGCCACGCCACGTCGCGGCCATATCGCGATGCTTCGCGCGAGCCGACGATCGCCACGGCCGGCAGGCGCAACCGGTCGACGCGGCCAAGCACGTAAAGGAGAAAAGGGGGATCCGCGATTTCCGCGAGGGCCCGCGGATACTCCTCATCGAAGGCCGTGACCAGGCGCATCCCGGTTCTCTCGACCTCGGCCGCCCAGTGCAACGCCTCGGTGTCCTCCGGTCCGCGCAGTACCGCGCGCGCCCGATCGCGCGAGCCCAGCATCTCGGCCAAGTCGGCCTCGCTCCGGGCGAGTAAGGCCTCGAGGCTGCCGTGGGAGCGCAGGACCGGCCAGAGTCGATGCGGGGTCAGCTCGCGGCCTCGCGCCCAGGAGAAGAGGACGCGGCGCGTCAGGGAAGCCGCGTTCACGTCTTTAACGTATCTTTCATCCAAGGCGCGACGACAAATCTCCGATTCCCAATCGACAGGAAACCTATAATAGCCACCCCGGCCGCAAGGCGGAGGAGGAGCTTGAAGTTAGGCCGCATCGTCGTTCTCGCTTTTCTTCTTGTCGCGGGAGGTTGCGCGTCCTACTCCCACACGGAGAAAGCGGGCACACAGATCGCCTTCGGCTCCTCGGTCGCGAAGAAGGGCCTCTGGCGTGAAGCGGCTTTCCGTTACGAGCAGGCGATCGCGAAAGAGCCCAACAACGCACGCGCCCACAACAACCTGGCCGTCGCGCTGGAGGCCAGCGGGGACTTCGCGCGGGCTCTGGCCGAGTACAAGAAGGCTCTGGAGCTCGACCCGAACAACAACTACATTCGCCGCAATTACGCGCGGTTCGCCGAGTTCTACACGTCCTACACGAAGACGACGGGGAAGGCCGCCAGTGCGCCGTAGGACCGTGGCGGGCTTGCTGCTGGCGGCCGGGCTGCTGTGGGCCGGGCCGGCGCTGGCGGGCGTCGACCAGGTGCGACTGCGTCTGCCTCTGAAACCGAAGCTTCCGCTGCGAGGCAACGAGCGGATCGCCCTCGCGCCCTTCATCCTGGTCACCGACGCCGAGAAGGCTCGCGACAAGCGGCTTCAGAACGTCGACCTCCAGGCCGAGTTCCACCGCTTTCTGAAGAAGCAGCTCGAGAAGAAGACGAAGTTCGAGATCGTGGAGACCCCTCCGGACGTCAAGCTGCCCACTTCGAACCTGACGGAGCTCTCGCGCGCCAGAGAGTTCTGGGCCGCGGTCGGGGCCCAGACTATGGCGGAGATCGTCGTCTCCGGGAGCCTCGAGTTCAAAGTCGAGGACCGGTCGGGGTACAAGACCGAGGAATACATCTCGCCGATCGATGGCCGTACCTACTACCGGCAGGTCTACGTGGAACAGACCGGGTTCCTCTTCGACATCGTCTTTCTTGTTCTCGACGGGCGGACGGGAGAAAAACTGCTCCAGGACGAGTTCAAGGATTTCCGCCAGACCGGCACCCGGCGGGCCGACGAGCTCCAGGGCCTCTTCGAGAACCTCTTTTCCCTGGAGAATCAGATCCTCAATACCTTCGTCGCTCGGGACCGCGAAGCCGAGCGGTACCTCTTTACCGACTGAACCCCCTTTTCCCAAAACCCATGAAGAAACTCCTTATGCTCGTCATCCTCGCGGCCGCCGCGGCTCCCCCCGCCGCGGGCCAGATCATTTCCCCCTACTACGCCTATTTCGGCGAGAACAAGATCGCCTACGAGAAGTTCCACTGGCAGATCTATCGTTCCACGCACTTCGCGATCTATTTCTACGACCGGGAGCAGGTCTCGCTGCAGAAGGTCGCCTCCTATGCGGAGAGCGCCTACGACGACATCTCCCGCGCGCTCAATTTCCAGATCCCCAAGCCGATCAACATCATCTACTACGCGACCCACTCCGACTTCGAGCAGACCAACACGTTGTCGGGCTTCATCCCGGAAGGGGTCGGGGCCTTCGCGCTGCCGACGCGCAACCGAATGGTCCTGCCGGTCGACCTGCCCGATTTGAAGCTTCAACAGCTGATCGCGCACGAGCTCACGCACGTCTTCCAGTTCGAGATTCTGTTCGGCGGCAATTTCCTGCGTGCCTACAGCTCCGGGGCGCCGCAGTGGCTCACGGAGGGCATGGCCTCCTATTTCGGAAACGACGAGGACGACAAGGATCGGATGGTTCTGCGCGACGCGGTGCTCGCGGATCAGGTCCCGGAGATCGCGGAGCGCCAGATCTACGGCTTCTTCGCGTACCGCTTCGGCCATGCCGTCTTCGACTTCATGGAGTCGGAGTGGGGCAAGGACGGTGTCCGCGATTTCGTCTTCGAGTACCGCGGTCAGCTTGGCCCGAACATCGACAAGGTCTTGAAGCGCGCCTTCAACGTCTCTGCCGAAGATTTCGACGTCCGCTTCCGCCGCTATCTGCGGCAGAAGTACATCAAGATTCTGACGGAGAAGGGGGAGCCGATCGATTTCGGCGACCGGGTCCGGCTAACCGAGGATCAGACGGCGGAGCTCTCGGTGCGGCCGTTCCCCTCCGGCGATCTCGGCGCGGCGATCTCCACCCTCGGCGAAGACGCGAACATTGTGGTGTTCTCGAGCCGCGAGCGCAAGCTCTTCCGCAATCTCACGAAGGGCTTCAAGACGAGGTATGAGTACATCGTCGCCCAGTGGCTGACCACGGGCCCGATCGGCGGGGTCGATCTCGCCGTCTCGCCCGACGGAAACAGTCTGGCCTTCTTCGTCCGGCGGGAGCGCGGCCGGGAGCTCGTGCTGATGAATGCGCTCGACGGGGACATTCGAGACATGATCCCCATGCCGGGGCTCGACCAGCAGTTGAACCCCGCCTTTTCGCCCGACGGGAAGGTCGTCGTCTTCCGCGGCCTCCGGGGGGGCCGGTCGGACATCTATTCGTACAACCTCGACACCAAGGCCCTCTCGAATCTGACCGAAGACGACGCCTATGACTTCGCGCCCACCTTCTCTCCCGACGGCCAGTGGGTCTACTACTCGTCGGTCCAGGGAACCACCGCGAAGATCTTCCGCTTCAAGCCGGGAGTCGCCGGCTCGCGGGAGCAGATCACCTACGGCGACTGGGACGACGAAGACGCTTCCCTCTCCTCCGACGGCAAGCATCTCTATTTCACCTCCGACCGCGACGGAGGGATCTACAACATCTACTCGATCAATCTGGAGAATGGCGAGACCTTCCTCCACACCAACGTCGTCGGCGGGTGTTTCTCCCCCACGGTCTTGATCGGGCGGGACGGGAGCGAACGGCTCGTCTTCACGGCCTACTACAAGAGGCGTTTCACCCTCTACGTGACCGACGCGAAGAAGCCGTTCAAGAAGCTCGCCGAACTCAACCCCGCCCCATCGCCGGCGGGGCCGACCACGATCGCGCCGTTCCAGCCGGCGATCGAGGTTTCGGTGGATCCCGAGAAGATCAGCAAGAAGCCGAGCCGGAAGCTGATCCTCGAAGACGCTCAGGTTCTGGCCGGCGTCGCCACGGACCAGACGTTCCTCTCCAACACGATCCTGGTCTTCGGCGACAACCTCGGGGACCGCCGCTTCATCGCGGCGCTGCAGTCGGTCTCCTCCTTCACCAACTTCCAGTTCCAGTACTCGGATCTCTCCCGGCGGCTCCAGAAAGGCATCGAGGCCTTCGACCAGCGCTACTACTTCCTGACGATCGACACCAGCACCGGCCAGATCCAGCGCACCCGCAACGCCTATCGGTTCACGGGAGGCAATCTCTTCGTCTCCTATCCGTTCAACCGCTACTACCGGCTGGAGGGAAGCGTCGGCTTCCTCTCGCGCAAGTACGACGGCTATCCCGAGATCGTCGATACGCCGGAGGGCCAGCGCATCATCGGGGTCACGGCCAAGAACGACTTCCCTCAATTCGGCGCCAAGCTCGTCGGAGATACGGCGCAGTACGAGTCCTTCGGGCCGATCTCGGGGCGCCGGCTCTCGCTCGGGGTGACGTGGGCGCCCTACACGGGCGGAACGAAGATCGAGGGGGAGAGCTCCACGACCCTGACCCTCGACCTGACGGCCGATCTGCGGCACTACTTCAAGATTACGAAGCGATCCCTCTTCGCGGTGCGGCTCTATGCGTTCCAGGCGACGGGTAACCTCCCCGACGTGCTGGCTTTCGGCGGCCTCGACACACTCCGCCGGATCGACGTCAACGGAATCTTCGGAAACACGGCGGGCTTCGCGAATATCGAGTTCCGCTTCCCTCTGATCGATCTTCTCGCCACTCCAATCCTCGGCTTCCGCGAGATCCGCGGCAAGGCCTTCATCGATGTGGGCGGCGCCGCGCTGAAGAATCAGAACTGGCAGTTCTGGCACGACCACCAGCTCGTCGACGGGCTCGCCGACTACGGCTTCGGCATTCAGACCAACTTCCTGGGACTCCCCCTCCACTTCGACTTCTCGAGGCAGTGGGATTTCAAGAAGTCGCTTTCAAACTTCAAGCTGTCGTTCTATATCGGACCGGAGTTCTGAAGCGGCACGGGTCGGTGGGGCGGCGCACCGTCACTTTCTCCCCACTCGCGTAGAATCCGGTTCAGGTGTTCCGCAGAACATCCCTCGCAGTGCGCGTGCTGGGGCCTTATGGCGGCTCCGCGCCGGGATACCGGATGACGACCTTTCTGGTCGACGGAGAAACGGCGCTCGATGCCGGATCGCTGACCGAGGCGCTGCCGCTGGCAGCCCAGCGCCGGATCCGGCGCATCGTGCTGACACACGCCCACTTCGATCACATCGCCTCGCTCCCCTTCTTGGTCGAGAACCTCTATGGGCGCGACGCGCCGCTCGAGCTCGTCGCCCCCGGTCCCGTCCTGGCGGCGCTGCGCCGTCATGTGTTCAACGATGCGACATGGCCCGACTTCACGCGCCTGCCTTCGCGATCGAAGCCGACAGTCGTGCTCCGGCCGCTCGCCGTGGGCCGGCCCTTCCGGGCGGGTAGCGTGACCTTCACACCGCTTCCCGTCGACCACATCGTCCCCGCATACGGGTATCTCGTCTCCAAGCCCGGCCGGGGGGTTCTTTTCTCCGGCGACACGATGCCCACTGAGCAGCTCTGGGCCCATGCGCGCCGCGCGCGCGACCTGAAGGCCATCTTTCTCGAAGTATCGTTTTCCGACGGCCAGTCCGCGGTGGCACGCGCCTCCTGTCATCTGACGCCTCGCCTACTCCAGGCGGAGCTCGCCAAGGCGCCGGCGCGCGTTCCGGTGTACCTGTACCACATGAAGCCGCCGTCCCTTTCGCGCATCCGTCGCGAAGTGGCGGCGCTCGACGAGCCGCGGCTGAGACTCCTGGAGTCAGAGAGGTCGTTTCGGTTCTGATGAAGGTCTCAAGCCCGGCTTCGTCGGGCGGCCGCCAGGGCCGCCCCTACGACGTTCCCAGCATCCGCCCCCACGCCAGGAGATCGACCGCGAGAGTTCCCGCCAGGCGACCTCGCAGCGAATCGTTCCTCAGAAGATCCTCACGCGCTCCCGACAGGACCGCCTCTCGGATCAAGAAGGTCCTTCCCGCCCGTTCCTGCGCTCGGTAGGACGACCGGAAGGCGGAGGCGCCGGACTTGCGGACGATCGCGAGACGCAGAGCTTCCGAATCGATTGCGACATCCTCTTCCACGCTCGTTTCGGAAGTGTCTGCGGAGGCCGAGAGCGCCAGTCGGAAGCCGGTCGGCGTTTCTTCGCGCGCGACGATGTCCGCGACGCCGCGCAGCAGGCGTTCGTAGCCTTCCCGCGAGGCGATGGCGGCAAAGGCCTCGGCAGGCGATGCCTCCGTCTCGAGATAGGCCGACAGCGTCGCATCTTTGCTTTCCGGAGGTGGGTCGCCGACGATCTCGAAGGCCCTCTCGAGGAGTTCCATTTCCACGCCGAAAAGCTCAGAGAGCGCCGAGGGACGCGAGCCGATCAAGGGAACACGAAGCCGCGAGTGAAGATCGTCGACCCGGATCTCCCCACTCGCGAAGGAAACGACGCGGCTTCCGAGGTCGTGGCGCAGGACGACCTCCTCAAGGAAGCGCGACCGCGGTTGAAACGTGCCGCGCCACAGCGCCAGATACGTTTCCTCCGATACCGGCGCCTCGAAGATCTCGATCGACCGCGGCCCCTCCGGCACGCCACCGAGAAGACGGACGCAGAGGCCGCGGCCTGTCGCGTCGACTCGGAGCTCTGCGAGCGGCGTCTCGACGGAGGAGGGTCGAGCCGGCAGCAGCGCGGGGAGCGGAAAACCGACGTCCGCAATGGTCTCTCCCCCGGCGCTCGAGACCAGCAGCGCGGCATGATCCCCGTCGCGCTCGACTCTTCCGAGAACCCGACGCGTCGCGAAGCCGAGCGCCGATAGAAGCGCGTCGAACGCCGCGACGCGGGCAAAACACGTTCCGCCCGCCCCCCGCTCGAGATGATCGGCCCAGAAGACCTCGGGTGTCCGCGGCTTCTCCGATGGATCGCCGACCTCGGCGTTGCGCAGGATCTTCGTTGCGCTCTCGAAGGGGACGCGGGCGTTGAAGCGCGTAAAGAGGGCTTCGAGGAAGCCGACTCCGGGCTGGGCGCGGGAGAGATCGAGGGCGTCGAGGATGTCAGAGAGAAGGGGTTCGGAGATCGTCAAGGGAGCGCCGAGCGTGAAGGATTGATGATTGTCGATTTCCGATTGTCGATTGTTAACACGAGGTACTAATCATCAATCGCCAATCGGCAATCGTCAATTGTCCTCCTCAACCTCACCTCGCTCCGAGCCTCGCGACCATGTCCTTGATTCGGAACCGCGCGTCCTGGCTGAACCAGAAGTCCAGGAACGGGTCGCGCTCGCGGGCCTGGTCGAACCGCGCGATCGCGGCCGCGCGCGTGCGCAGCTTGATGCTGGCGTACGCCGCTGCCGACAGGCCGGCCAGGATGCGCGCGCGCTCCACGGCACGATCCAGAAGCTCCTCGGCGGGCGCGATGCGGTCGACGAGTCCGGCCGCCAGCGCGCGGTCCACCGCGAGGTTCTCACCGGTTGCCGCGAGCCGCTCCATGGCCCGTGCGCCGATCGCATGACGGAAGACCTCGAGACAGCATGCCGGAACCGGTACGCCCAGAATGACCTCCGATAGACCAACCTTGCCCTTCCCCTCTGCGGCAATGCGCTCGTCGGCCGCCATCGCGAGGATCAAACCCCCGGCAATCGCGTGGCCGGACAGAGCCGCTACGACGGGCGGACCGAAGACGAATATCTCGCGCACCAGGTCGCAAAAGCGGCCGAGGAACTCCTGCATCGCCTTTCGGTCCGAGTCGACCAAGAGCGGTAGGTCCCAGCCAGCCGAAAACAGACCCGGCAGCGCCGAGGCCAGGACGACCGCGCGGGCGGTGGTATGAGACGCAAACGCGCTCGAGATCTCGGCGATCAACCCCGAATCCAGCGCGTTCGCTTTTGGGCGGTTCAACGTGAAGACGGCGACTTCATTGCGGACCTCGATGGAGAGGGCGCTCACGCGCTCCTCCTGGCCGATGCCTGCCCCGCGAAGAGCAGCCGGTGGATCCGCCGATCGGGGGTCAGCTCGGGATGGAAGGTCGCGGCCACGATACGGCCCTTTCGCACGAGCACGGGCTCGTCGCCGCGGCGCCCAAGGACTTCCACGCCGGCGCCGACCCGACGGATCCGCGGCGCACGGATGAATACGGCGCTCATGGGCGAACCGAGGGGCGGGCAGGAGACCTCGCCGATGAAGGAGTCGGCCTGGCGGCCGTAGGCGTTGCGTTCGACGGCGATGTCGATCAACCCCAGCCCCTTCTGGGCGGGATTCGTGACCTCGCGCGCCAACACGATCGCGCCGGCACAGGTGCCGAGAATTGGCCGGCCCGCCGCGGCGAAGCCGCGAAAGGCCTTCTCCCATGGCTCGGCCTCGAAGAACTTCCACAGGGTCGTCGACTCCCCGCCGGGGATGACCAGACCGGCGGCTTCGCTCAGATCTTCCGGCCTCTTCGCTTCGAGGCTTTCCAGACCGATCTCCGCGAGCGCCCGGCGATGTGCCTCGAAGTCCCCCTGAAGGGCCAGAACCGCGACAGGGACGGTCTTCAACAGTTCCTTTCCATCACCAGCCGCGGGTCTGGAGCTGGGCCTCTTCCGGGAGGCTGGAGGCCTCGATCCCCTTCATGCCGGATCCGAGCGACTCTTCGGCCTCAAGTAAGGCTTCGGCGTCCCGCCAGTGGGTGGTCGCCTTGACGATGGCGCGGGCGCGCTGTTCCGGATCGTCCGACTTGAAGATCCCCGATCCGACGAAGACGGCCTCGGCGCCGAGCGTCATACAGAGCGCGGCGTCGGCAGGTGTGGCAATCCCTCCGGCCGCGAAATTCGGCACGGGAAGCTTTCCGTTCTCGGCGACCGCGACGACGAGCTCGAAGGGCGCCTGTAACCCTTTCGCAGCCGCCATGAGCTCGTCCTTCGTGAGCTGGGTCAGCGTCTTGATCTCCCGATGAACCTCCCGGAGGTGCTTGACGGCATGGACGATATCGCCGGTGCCCGCCTCCCCCTTCGTGCGGATCATCGCCGCGCCTTCTCCGATCCGGCGGAGCGCCTCTCCGAGGTTGCGGCACCCGCAGACGAACGGCACCGTGAAGTCGTGCTTGTAGACGTGATTCTCCTCGTCGGCAGGTGTCAGGACCTCCGATTCGTCGATGAAGTCGACCTTCAGCGCCTCCAGTATCCGGGCCTCGGCCAGGTGTCCGATACGGCACTTCGCCATGACGGGGATCGAAACGGCTTGTTGGATCTCTCGGATCTTCGAGACGGGCGACATCCGCGCGACTCCCCCGTCGCGCCGGATATCCGCCGGAACACGCTCGAGCGCCATCACCGCGGCGGCGCCCGCCGCCTCCGCGATTTTCGCCTGCTCGGCGTTGACGACGTCCATGATGACGCCGCCCTTCAGCATCTCGGCGAGACCAACCTTTACCCGGAAAGAATCGTTCGTGTTCATCCGCGTGACCTCCCTATTCGGGGTTCCAAGTTTCAGGTTTCAGGTTCCAAGTCAGAGTCGATCCTGAAACTTGAAACTTGAAACCTGAAACTCACATTCACACCACCGGCGCTCCGAGCGCCGCGCCCGATCTCGACTGCACTTCCCGCATCGCCTCCGCCAGCAGTGCGATTCCCCGATCAATCTCGCGCCGTTCGACGCGAGATACGGAGAGCCGCACATTCGGACGGTCCTCCCCTTTCGGATCGAAATCCTGGCCGGGCGCGACCGCAACTCCCCTGGCCGCTGCCGCCTCCGCAACGCGCCGTCCCGAAAGGCCGTCGGGCAGGTGCAGCCAGAAGAGCGGGTTCACGCCTTCGCCGCCCCACCAGCTCACCTCCGGCATGTGCTCTTCCAAGGCGCGAGACGCGGCCAAGACGCGCAAGGCCACCTCCTCGCCGCGGTTCTGGCGCACCCTGCGGTCCGAGCCCGCACGCAAGAAGGCGGCGACGGCCGCCTGGAGCGGAACGGGAGTCTGGAAATCGGTCGCCTTCTTGACGCGCGCCAGGCGCTCGATGATCGGCCGCGCCGCGCCGATCCATCCAATGCGGAATCCGGGTACGAGATCCTTCGACAAGGTCCCGAGCCATATCGTGCGGTCCGGCCGGCGGACCGATAGCGGGACCAAGCCCGACTCGGGCTCCTCGTAGCCGTCCTCGATGAGAAGCGCCCCGGCGGAAATCGCCGCCTCGAGCAATTCCTGCCGCCGTTCTTCGCTCGTCGTGATGCCCGTGGGGTTCTGGCGCTCCGACATCACGTACACGAGCTTGGCGTGCCGGCCATAGAGCGCCCGGGGATCCGGTCCCTCGGGATCCATCGGAAGCGGGAGCACAGAGACGCCCGCCAGCCTCGCGAGTGCGAGGGCCCCCGGATATGTCGGCGATTCCATCGCCACGAGATCGTCCGGATCGGCAAACGTCCGGAACAGAAGATCCAGGCCTTGCTGGGCGCCGCTGGTCACCAGGATCTCGTCGCAAGAGCGTTCGATGCCGTGTTCCTGGAGGCGGCGGCAGACTTCGCGGCGTAATTCCTCCAAACCGAGCGGGGGAGCGTATTGCCAGAGGTCTCTCCGGCGGCTCCACGCGTCGGATACCGTGCACGTGAACTCCTCGATCGGGAAAAACCTCTCGTCGGGAGCCAGACGGGAAAAGTCGGCCATGAGCGGGGGAGTCGGAACGACGGGGGACTCCTCCGGAAGCTCGATCGCGCGCCGCGAGAGAAGCTCGGAGAGTCGAAAGGGTAGCTCCGAAGGATGCGGAAAGCCCCGCACGACCGTGCCACTTCCAACCCGGCTTTCCACCAGGCCTTTCTCGCGCAGCCGCCGATATGCTGCCTGGACGGTGCCTCGATTGATCCCGAGCGCCGCCGCAAGCTCGCGCGTTGTCGGGAGCCGACTGTTCTCGGGAAAAACTCCGCCCGCAATTCGACTTTCGATTGCGCCACAGACCTGCTCGGAGAGCGGCACACCTATGACGCGATCCATCGTTATCCGGTCTAGACCCAATTGGCCTACCATCGAGCCAATTGTATCGCAGCCCACTCAGCCGTCAGCAGGGTCTTCCATATTCCGTAGTTTATGTTTAATAACTTGATTTAAATACAGACAGTTAATAGAAAACTACCGTAGAATTCAACAACTCGGCGGGAGAAAATCGAGAACCTATGCGCCGTGTTTTCGGAGTTCTGCCTCGAGGGCTCTCGAAAAGAGAAATTCCCGTTCGCTTTCCGAGATGGACTTGCGCCGCGCGAGCGAGGCCCTGACTTTTTCCTCGATGGCTTCGAGCTCCGCGTAGCCTTCGGTAAGCTCTCGGACCGCGGCGCGCCGCGCCGTCTCCTCATCGGACTTCGGCTCGAGATTCCGGTTTTCCTTGAGGGTCTTCAGAATGACGCGGGAGAGGTAAAGGATGCGATCCGCCGAGGCCTTCACGACGGTCTCCCTCGACGAAGGTCCTCGGAAAACGGATGCCGCAGAAGCTGCTCGAGAACCTCACCCGGCAGGGCTGCCACATCGGCTCCCATCAATGCGGCGTCCAAGACGTGAATCGGATTGCGGACCTCGGAGACCACGATCTGAGTCTGGAAGCCGTAATTGTCGAAGACGCGAATGATCTGCTCGACTAAGTCCATGCCGATCGAGCCGACCTCGTCGAGTGGCCCGACCGAGGGCGCCAGGTAGCTGACATTCGCCTTCGCGGCAATCAAAGCCTGCGCGGCGGAATAGCAGCCCGAGGCGCAGGTCGCGATCTGATCCTGGGCGAGCAAGCGAGCCACGCGCAAGCCATCCGGCCGAAGCGGCAATTGGATGACGACGTCTTTTCCGAGCTTGGCGAGCTCTCGCCCCTCTTTGTACATTCCCTTCTGATCTTCCGCGCCCGTCTCGACGAGGACGGGCCCATCGGTCAAGGCCGCCAGCTCCCGCACGGCCTTCCGGTATTCCACGCCCATGGCCTCGGCGCTCGCCAGGGAGAGCCAGAGGCCATCGAGAAGGCCGAGATCCTTGATCCGCCGGGCCTCCTCGATACTCGCGCTGTCCAGAAAGAGTCGCATGAGGGGCGGATTCTATATGCCGAAGGACGCCGGGCGCCTCTCCGTCCGGCTTCCCCGAAACGGCGGGCGAGCTCTAATCTTCGTCGAGAAAGGGGGCGCCCGGCTTTCCGCCCTTGGTCTGGGGAGCTGCGGGCTTCTCCTCGGGAATGGGCAGGGAGCCTTGCGGCTCGTCTTCTGTCTCATCCGGCTCGGCGAGCTTCGCGACGGCGACGACGCGGTCTCCCGCTTCCAGCTGAATGACGCGGACGCCCTGCGCGGCGCGGCCCGTCTCCCGAATGTCTCTGACCTTCAACCGGATGAGCATCCCGCTCTGCGTGATGAGCAGGAGCTGGTCCGCATCGGTGACCGACTTGATTCCCACGACGGCCCCGTTCTTCTCGGTGACCTTGACATTGATGACGCCCGAGCCGCCCCGTCCCTGATACCGGTATTCGGTGACCTCGGAGCGCTTTCCGTAACCGTTCTCGGTGACGGAGAGCAGGTGGGCCTTCTCATTGACCACGTCCATCTCGACGACGACGTCGTTGTCCTTTCGGAGAGTGATACCGATGACCCCGGTCGTATCGCGCCCCATCGGCCGGACCTCTTTCTCGGAGAAGCGGATGCCCATGCCCTGTCGCGTCCCGATGAAGATCTGGTCGTCGCCTCCCGTTACGCGCACCGAGAGCAGCTCGTCCCCCTGCTCGATGTTGATCGCGATGATGCCTCCCGACCGCACGTTCGAATAGGCGGAGAGCGCGGTTTTCTTCACGAGGCCAAGCTTGGTGGCGAACATCAGGTAGCGGTCCTCCGGAAAATCCTTCGTCGAGGCCAGCGCCACGAGACGCTCGTTGGGCCCGAGGTTCAGGAGGTTGACGATCGCCTTGCCCCGGGTCGCCGGGCCCAACTGCGGGAGGTCGTAGACCTTGATCCAATGCATGCGCCCCATCGACGTGAAGGCCAGAATGTACGCATGCGTCGACGCCACGAAGAGGTGCTCGACGACATCCTCTTCCTTCGTCGTGGCGCCGATGCGTCCCTTGCCGCCCCGGCGCTGCGCTCGGTAGAGCGACAGGGGAGAGCGCTTGATGTAGCCCCCGCGGGACACGGTGATGACCATGTCCTCCTCGACGATCAGGTCCTCGATGTCGATATCGGAGGCCTCCGCGATGATCTCCGTGCGCCGCTCGTCGCCGAACTGTTTCTTGATCTGTTGCAGCTCCTCCACGATGATGTCGAGGACGAGCTTCTCGGAAGCCAGGATCTCGCGCAGCCGGGCGATCAGCGCCAAAACCTCTTTGAACTCGGCGACGATCTTCTCGCGCTCGAGGCCCGTCAGGCGGTGGAGCCGCATATCCAGGATGGCCTGGGCCTGGACCTCGTCGAGGCGGAGGACCTGGGTCCCCTTCCCGCCGTCGTCTCCGAGCGCGGTCCCGATGAACTTCTCGAGGGCCCCACGCGCCATGGAGACCTCGGCCGACAGCCGCTCGCGCGCCTCCTTCGGGTCCTTCGAGGAGCGAATGATCTTGATGACCAGGTCGAGGTTGGCCAAGGCGAGCGCCAAACCGCGCAGCAGGTGCGCTCGTTCCTCCGCCTTCTTCAGGTCGAACTGCGTGCGCCGGATAACGACGGTTTTGCGGTGGTCGATGAAGTGACGCAGCAGCTCGTGCAGCGGCAGGACGCGCGGCTGGTTGTCGACGATGGCCAGGAAGATGATCCCGAACGAGGATTGCATCGGCGTCAGCGCGTAGAGCTTGTTGAGGACCACCTGGGCGTTCTCGCCGCGCTTGAGCTCCACGACAACACGCATGCCCTCGCGGTTGGACTCGTCGCGCAGATCGGCGATCCCCTCGATCTTCTTCTCGTTGACGAGCTCCGCGATGCGCTCGATGAGCTTGGCCTTGTTGATCTGGTACGGGATCTCGGTGACGACGATCGACTCCTTCTCCCCGCGGGCCGCCTTCTCGATCATCGCGCGCGCCCGGACCTGGACCGTTCCTCGCCCCGTCTTGTACGCGTCGCGGATGCCCTGCGCCCCGTGGATGAAGGCGCTGGTCGGGAAGTCCGGCCCCGGCAACTTCTTCATCAGCTGCCCGAGCGTGGCGTCGGGGTGCTTGATCAGCTCGATCGTCGCGTCGACGACCTCGGTCAGGTTGTGCGGCGGGATGTTCGTCGCCATGCCGACCGCGATGCCGGTCGAGCCGTTGACGAGCAGGTTCGGAAACTTCGCCGGCAGGACGGTCGGCTCGACTAAGGAGCCGTCGTAGTTGGGAATCCAATCGACGGTCTCCTTGTCGGTGTCCTCCCCGAGCATCTCCGCCGACAGGCGCGTCAGCCGGACCTCGGTGTAGCGCATCGCCGCGGCGTTGTCGCCGTCGACCGAGCCGAAGTTGCCCTGGCCGTCGACCAGCGGGTAGCGCAGCGAGAACTCCTGCGCCATGCGCACGACGGAGTCGTAGACCGCGCTCTCGCCATGGGGATGGTATTTCCCGAGCACGTCGCCGACGATGCGCGCGGACTTGCGGTACGGCTTGTTGTGCAGGTTCCCCTGCTCCCACATGCCGTAGAGGCAGCGGCGGTGGACGGGCTTCAGTCCGTCGCGTACGTCGGGCAGCGCCCGTCCGATGATGACGGACATGGCGTAGTCGAGATAGGACCGGCGAACCTCGTCCTCGATGGTGATCGGGACTTTTTCTTCGGGGGTCAGGATGGAGCTCATGGGTTAGTCCGTAGTCCGTAGTCTGTAGTCTGTCGTTGTGGACCCGCCGGCAGCGCGTTTCTTCGAACTACGGACCACCGACTACCAACTACCGACCTGGTCATCAAATATCCAGGTTCCTAACGTTCAACGCATTCTGCTCGATGAACTCGCGTCGGGGCTCGACGGCGTCGCCCATGAGGATCGAGAAAACCTCATTGGCCTCGACGGCGTCCTCGACGACGACCTGCAGCAGGCGGCGCGTCTCCGGGTTCATCGTCGTGTCCCAGAGCTGCTGCGGGTTCATCTCGCCCAGGCCCTTGTAGCGGTTGATCAGCAGCCCTTTCTTGGCAGACTCGTAAATCGCGTCCACGACGGCCGCCAGCGTTTCGTGCTTTTCGGTCTCTCCGTTGCGCGTAACCGTATAGGGCCCGTCGAGGAGTCCGCCGATCGCCTTGGCGGTCTCGCGGATCCGCTTGAATTCGAACCCCGACACGAAGTCCGCGTCGATCCGCGCCGAGCGCGGCACGCCGTTGACCTTGCGGGTGATCTCCAGCGCCCAGCCCGAGTGCTCCTCGTCGGCGACGACCTCCGCCTTCTCCACGCCGAACGCGCGCACCGCCCTCGCGATCTCTTCGACCTTCTTCTTATCGGAGAAGTCGGCCTTGGCCGTCATCCGGCGGTCCAACAGCGCGCGGACGAGCCCCTCGGGCACGCCGCGCAAGGCGAGCCGCGCAACGAGGTTTCGATACTCCTCCATCTTCTCGAGGGTCGAGGCTAGCCGTGCCCCGGAGACGCTCGTCCCCGACATCTCGGAGGAGAGCGAACGGTCCTCGCCGAGCCGGGCGAGGAGGAACTTCGACATCTCCTTCTCGTCCTTCAGATAGGTCTCCTTCTTCCCCTCCGCGACCTTGTAGAGCGGCGGCTGCGCGATGTAGAGGAAGCCCTTCTCGATGATCGCCGCCATGTGGCGGAAGAAGAACGTCAGCAGCAAGGTTCGGATGTGCGAGCCGTCCACGTCGGCGTCGGTCATGATCACGATCTTGTGGTACCGGATCTTGGACGGATCGAAATCGGTCGAGATGCCCGCTCCCAAGGCCGTGATTAGCGTGCGTATCTCGGCGGAGGCGAGCATCTTGTCCAGGCGCGCCTTCTCGACGTTCAAGATCTTGCCCCGCAGCGGCAGGATCGCCTGGGATCGCCGGTCGCGCCCCATCTTGGCCGAGCCGCCGGCCGAGTCCCCCTCGACGATGAAGATCTCGGAAAACGCGGGGTCCTTCTCCTGGCAGTCGGCGAGCTTGCCCGGAAGCGCCCCGGAATCCAGCGCCCCCTTGCGCCGCACGAGCTCGCGGGCCTTCCGCGCAGCCTCCCGCGCCCGCGCCGACTCGACGATCTTCTCGACGATCTTTCGGCCGACCCGCGGGTTCTCCTCGAGGTAAGAGCCGAGCTTGTCGTAGACGACCTGCTGGACCCAGGTCTTCACCTCGGAGGAGACCAGCTTGTCCTTGGTCTGCGAGGAGAACTTGGGGTCCTTGACCTTAACCGAGACCACCGCCGTCAGCCCCTCGCGACAGTCGTCGCCGGAGAGGGTCGTCTCCTTCAGGGCCTTGGTCAAGCCGTTCTGTTCGGCATAACGCTGGATCGCGCGCGTCAAGGCGGTCTTGAAGCCCTCCAGATGCGTTCCGCCATCCCGGTTGTTGATCGTGTTGGTGAAAGTGAAGATCGTCTCCGCGTACCCCTCGTTCCACTGCAGCGCGACCTCGACGCGTTCCTTGTCCGCGTCGCGCATGAGATCTCCGCTCCCGTTCTTGACGTCTTGGAAGAAGATGACCTTGTCGTGAATCGGCTGCTTCGTCTTGTTCAAGTGCTCGACGAAGGACTTGATCCCCCCCTCGTACGCAAAGTCGTGCTTCTTCTCGGTGCGCTCGTCCAGAATCGAGATTCGCACGCCGGGATTCAGGAACGAAAGCTCGCGCAGCCTCTGGGAGAGGCTGTCGAAATGGAACTCGGTGACCGAGAAGATCTCCGGATCCGCCCAAAAGGTGATCTTCGTGCCCGTCTTCTTCGAGGTGCCGACCGCCTTGATCGGCGCCGCCGGCCGCCCCCTCTCGTAGGACTGCTGCCAGACCTTCCCGTCGCGGCGCACCTCGACCTCGAGCCGCCGGGAGAGCGCGTTGACGACCGAGACGCCCACGCCGTGGAGGCCGCCGGAGACCTTGTAGGAGTTGTCGTCGAACTTTCCGCCCGAGTGGAGATCCGTCATGATGATCTCGAGCGTTTCGCGCTTGTGCTCCTTGTGAACCCCGATCGGAATGCCGCGGCCGTTGTCTTCGACGGTGACGGAGTTGTCGGCGTGGATCGTGACCGCGACGTGGTCGCTGTAGCCGACCTGGGCCTCGTCGATCGAATTGTCGACGAGCTCGAAGACCATGTGGTGCAGGCCGGAAAGATCGTCGGTATCGCCGATGTACATTCCGGGGCGCTTGCGCACGGCCTCGAGCCCCTTGAGCAACTTGATCGAGTCGGTCGTGTAGGCGGTGCTCATCGGGCACCCGTTGCCTCGACGGCGCGCAGAACCCGGCGCGCCGAAACGACCCCTGCCCGAACTTCGAGCACGGCGCCGGCGCGTCGCGCCCACCGGTCGGGAGAGGTAGCGGTCGTGAGAATCACCGCCGCGTCCCCCGGAAGCGCGTTGAAGAACTCATCCGCCCACCCTTCGGAAAGCCCGGCGTCGAAGTCATCGACGGCCAGCAGAGGCGGCTCCTCAGCCACCTTCGCGACCGCGCTCCACTCGGCGAGCTTGGCGAGTGCGACGATGCGAGTGATTTCGCCGGTCGAGGCTTGCCCCGCCAACGGGCGGCCGCCCCGGCTCCAGGTCAAGTCGTCGCGATGGGGCCCGGCCAGCGAATGCCCCCGCCGCCGTTCGACCGGCAGCAGCCGCTCGAAGGACTCCCGGAGCCCCTCGGAAGAGTCTCCACCGGAGGCGTATTCGACCCGGATCTTCCCGCCGTCTCGAAAGGCGTGCCGCGCCAACTCGGCGAAGGCCCGCTCCCATGCCTCGAGGGCCGCGCGCCGCTGGCGGCGGACGGCCGAGCCCGCCAGCGCGAGCTCCTCGGTCCAGGCCTCGAGCTCGCCGGGAGATCCCATCCGTCGCGTCAGCCTCGCCCGGGAAAGAAGCGCGTTTCTCTCGCGCAGGGCCGTTGCGTAACGCGCGAAGTCGTCCCCCGCGGCGGGCTTCAAGCCCAGGGCGAGCCGGTCGAGAAATCGTCGGCGCACGGCGGGGGAGCCGGATATGAGCTCCCGATGCTCCGGCGCGAGGAATACCGCCGGCGCGAGAGCCGAAATCTCGCGGAAGCCGGAGGGCTTCTCGCCTCGGGCAAACTCGCGCCCGCTCTGGCGCGACCAGCTCACGCGCAGCCGCTCCGGGCCGGTCGCCCGCTCGATCGTTCCGGCGATCGAAAAGCGGTCCCGGTCGCTCGCCATGTCGGCCGAGGTCGCGCCACGAAAAGAGCGCTGACCGCAAAGGAGCGACACGGCTTCGATAAGGTTTGTCTTTCCCTGCGCGTTCTCTCCCGTGACGAGCGTGACGCCGGCGCCAAAAGAGACGGGGTCAGAGGAGAGATTGCGGAAGCCGTGACTGGAGAATTCGGAAAGGTGCAAGCTGTCCCTTCGCAGAGTCAGAGGCGCATGGGCATGACCACGTACAGATACCGAGAGGCTCCCTCGATGCCTCCTTCGGGTTGGCAGAGACACTGGGTGTTCTCGTCCTTCAATTCGAGTCGGACGCTCTCGGACTCGGCTTCTTCCAGGAAGTCCAGAAGGTATTGGGCGTTCAGACCGATCGACAGCGGCTCACCGTCGAAGGAAACATCGAGCGTCTCGGTGCCCTCGCCGAGCTCCTGGCTCGCCGAAGCCACCGTGAGCAGATCCTTCTCGAAGGAGAGTTTGACGCCGCGAGAGCGCTCCGAGGAAAAGAGCGCCACGCGGCGAACCGCCGCCTGGCAGGCGAGCGTCGGCGCTTTGGCAACGCGGTCGTTGGATTTCGACAGGATTTTTTCGTAGTCGGGGAAGTTGACATCGAGCAGCCGCGCCACCAACTGTCGGGTTCCGACGGTGAAGAGAAGATGATTCTCCGAGTGCCGGATCTCCACGTGCGCGTCGGCCCCGCCATCCATCTTCAGGATCTCGGCGAGAGCCTTCTTGGGAATCAAGACGTTGGGAAAAGAAGCCTTCGCATCCTCCTTCGGGAAGTCGATCAAGGCGAGCCGATGGCCGTCGGTTGCGACGAGCTCGAATTCCTTTCCTTTGTCCTTCAACAGCGCGCCCATCAGCTGAAACCGCGTCTCCTCGGCCGACACGGCGTATAAGACCTTACGGGTCAATCGCTTCCAGAGATCGAGAGGGAATGTAACCCCCCTCTTTGCCTCGACTTTTGGAACCGTTGGAAAGTCCTCGGCCGGTTGCGCCACGAGCCGGAAACTCGAGCGCTCACACGTCACCCCGAGGTAATGGTTGTCCATCAGCTTCAGGGCAACTTCCGACTCCGGAAGGTTTCGGATGAGGTCGAAGAGCTTGCGGGCCGGAACCGTGACGCTTCCCGGGCGCGAAACTTTCGCCTCGGCCTGGGACAGCAAGGTCAAGTCCAGATCGGTCGAGGTGAAGCTCAAGTGTCCGTCGGCCGCGCGCAAGAGGATGTTGGAGAGGATCGGAATCGTGTTCTTCCTTTCCACGACTCCCTGCATCAGGGTCAACTCATTCAAGAAGTCGCCCCGTTTGACAGTCAATTCCATGGGAACAAGGCACCTCCGGATAGAGGAAAAAGTCTATCACATTTAGCCGTATTTGTAGGGCTGCTCAAGAGTTCGCGATGCTCAGAAAAGCCAATAAAAATAGGGTCAAAATCGAGGTCGCTGCTGTGAATCGCGTCGGACGTTCTCCGCAGAGGCGCATCGTTGCAGTGCATCATCGGCCGGTGTGGAAAACGCGGCGGCGGAAAATCGGCGCTTCGGCGACGTCGTCAGCGGTAGGGCTGCGTGAAGCCGTCCACGACCCGGCGGAAATCGGCGTCGTCCTCGATCATGCGCTCGATCTTCTCGACCGAGTGCATGACGGTGGAATGATGCTTGTCGTTGAAGAGGCGTCCGATCTCCGGATAGGAGAGGTCGGTGAGCTTGCGGCAGAGGTACATCGCGACCTGGCGGGGGAAGGCCACCGGCCTGGCGTTGGACTTCGCCTTCATGTCGGAGACCCGCAGACCATAATGGGAGGCCACGGCCTTGAGGATCTCGGACGGGACCGCCCGATGCTCCTCGGTGCCGACGATGTCGCGGAGGGTCTCCCGGGCAAGCTCGACGGTCAGCGGCTTTCCGGTCAAGGAAGAGAAGGCCAGAACTCGGTTTAAGCGTCCCTCGAGCTCCCGGACGTTGGACTTAACGGTCCCCGCGATGAACATCGCCACGTCGTTGGGGATCTCGGTCTTCTCGGCCGCCGCCTTCTTTCGAATGATCGCCACCTTCATCTCGAGGTCGGGCGGCTGGATGTCGGCGATCAAGCCCCACTCGAAGCGCGACCGGAGGCGTTCCTCGAGCGTCGGGATCTCCTTCGGCAGGGCATCGGAAGTGACGACGATCTGCTTCTGCGCATCGTGGAGCGCATTGAAGGTGTGAAAGAACTCCTCCTGAGTCGAGTCCTTTCCCGCGATGAACTGGATGTCGTCCATCAGCAGCACGTCGAGCTCGCGATAGCGCCGTTTGAACTCGTGCATCCGCTCAAACCGCAGCGCGTTGATCAGCTCGTTCAAGAAGCGCTCGGCCGACAGGTACATGACGTGCATCTCGGGCGAGCGGCGCAGAATCTCCTGCGCAATCGCATGCATCAAGTGGGTCTTTCCCAGGCCAACCCCGCCATACAAGAAAAGCGGGTTGTAAGAGCGCGACGGCAATTCGGCCACCGCACGCGCGGCGGCGTGCGCGAACTGATTGGAGGAGCCGACGACGAAAGTGTCGAAAGTGAATCTCGGGTTGCCGGCGCCTCGCGGCGGGGGGGCGGAAGTCGCGGCTGCCGGGCTCGCCATCGGGGAGGAATCCGCGCGGCCGGACTCGAATCGGATCTCGAGTTGGGGAAAACCGGCAGCGGCGGCCTCCCGCGACAGCAGGTCGCCGTGCTTGGACTCGATCCAGTCGGCAAAGACGCGGGAGGGAACCGAGACGGTAAGAACACCCGCGCCGGCGGCGTCATCGAACTGGACTTGGCGCGTGGGTCCGAACCAAGTCTTCAGCTCCTTGGGATCGAGCTTGTCTTCGATCTGCTTGAGGATGGAGTTCCAGATATCGGTCATCACGAGCTGCCGGATTTCCACAAGTTTTCCACAACTGTGGAAGCCTCTTCGGGGTCCGGGGAGCGGGAGTATATCCAAAAGAAGGTTCCAAGTTTCAGGTTCCAAGTTCCAGGTCAAGCCATATCGCAGGAACATCGGCGTCCTGGAACCTGGAACATGGAACGTGGAACGGCACGACCGCTTGACTTCGGTCCCGCCCGCCCCTAGGATTCCCCCTCTTTTATGAAGCGCACCTATCAGCCGAACAACCGCCGCCGCAAGCGCACCCACGGCTTCCTCGTCCGCATGCGGACGCGCTCGGGTCGCGCCATCCTGTCGGCTCGCCGGCGCAAGGGGCGCAAAAGACTCGCGGTGTGAACTCGGGCCCGGCCGTCCGGGAGACTCTCTCCCGGGGCGACCGCCTCCGCAAACGCAGGGAATTCGAAGAGTGCTACGCCTCCGGGGTGCGCGTTTCCGGGCGACACATTCAGGTCTTTCTGCTTTTGGCCGATTCGGCCGGGGGCCAGCGGCTCGGAATCTCCGTGCCGCGTCGCGTCGGAACGGCCGTCGCCCGCAACCGGGTGCGCCGCAGGCTGCGCGAGATCTTCCGCCGCACGCGGTCGCACTTCGGGCGCTCGGGAGTACGCCTCGTGATCAACGTGAAGCCCGCGGCGGCGAACGCCTCCTTCCAGGAGCTTTTGGAAGACTACCGCTCGGCCGTGACTCGAGCGCTGACGCGGCGGCTCGCGACGTGAGGGGATCCTCGCGAGTCGCCGTCGCGCTTCTGGATTTCTACAAGGAGTGGATCTCTCCGCTGTTGCCCCGCGCCTGCCGCTTTGAGCCGACTTGCGCGGTCTATGCGCGCGAGGCGATCCTCCGCCACGGTCTGTGGACGGGGGGGAAGCTCACGATGAGGCGACTCGTTCGCTGTCACCCGTTCCACCGCGGCGGCCTCGATCCGGTCCCATAAGCGATGGCCTGATGGAAAAACGACTTCTGCTCGCCGCGGCGCTGTCGCTGGTCGTCCTTCTCCTCTGGGAGTGGATCGCCCCCAAGCCTGCGAGAAAGCCGGTCTCAGCGCCCCTACCGACACCGGCCGCTGCCGCTCTGGCGGCCACACCGAAACCCTCGCCCGCCGTCGAGGCTGCTCAGGCTCGACCCGCACGCGAAAGTGCGTCGGCCGAGACGCTGACGAGGGTCTCCAACGGTGTCTTCACGGCAACCTTCTCCAATCGCGGCGCGGTCGTCCAATCCTTCATCCTGACCGGCCACGTCGATGAGCAGATGCACCCACTTGAGCTCGTCCCGACGCTTCCCGCGGAGTTTCCGCGGCCACTGTCGCTCGACTTCGGCAAGGACGCCGAGCTGACCAAGCGCGTCGCCGGCGCGTTGTTCGTCGTCGAGCGAGAGTCGGATCGAGTCCTCCGATTTCGCTACGCCGACTCCGGAATCGCCGTGGCCAAGGAGATCCGGATCGGCAACGGTTATCTCTTCGAGGTCAAGGTCGACGTCGAGGGTCCGCCATACAGCCTTCTCGTCGGGCCGGGGTTGCGCAACCCGACGGATCGCGAACGCGCGTCTCGTTACGTCATGCCCGCTTCCGCAGTGGTTTCCGGAGCCGATGGGCTCAAGACGATCCGGCCCGACAAAGCCGCCACGGCGGCCCCGTGGAGCCTGCCGGCGCGGGCGTTCGCCGGGATCGAGGACAGTTACTTCCTCGAAGTCCTCGTGCCGCGCTCCCCGACGGTCGCGCGTGTCTTTTCCTTCTCGCCGCCGCGTCCCGATGGAAAGCCCAGTGTCGAGATCGCCACCGGAGTCGCCGGAGAGGGGGTTCTGGATTGCTCCGCGTTTTTCGGGCCCAAGGACGTGACGATCCTGGAGAGCTACGGCCTGGGGCTCGAGCGCACCGTCGACTTCGGGTGGTATGGCATCCTCGCACGGCCGCTCCTTTGGCTGCTGAAGAAGGCATACGGGCTCGTCGGCAATTATGGCCTCGCCATCCTCGTGGTGACGTTTCTGATCCGGCTGCTGCTCTTCCCGCTCACGGCCAAGAGCTACGTGTCGATGAAGAAGATGCAGAAGCTCGCGCCGAAGATGACTGCGATCCGGGAGAAGTACAAGAAGGCCAAGAGCGACGCCGCACAGCGGCAGAAGATGAATACGGAGCTGATGGCGCTCTATCAGGCCGAGGGGTACAACCCGATGAGTGGATGCCTCCCGATCCTGCTGCAGCTTCCGGTTCTGGTGGCTTTCTACAACGTGCTGTCGCGCTCGATCGAGCTGCGGCATGCCCCGTTTTTCCTGTGGATCAAGGATCTTTCGGCGATCGACGGAAGCTACATCCTGGTGATCCTCATGATCGTGTCGATGTACGTCCAGCAGGCCATGACCCCTTCCACGATGGATCCAGCGCAAAAGAAGATCTTCATGTTCATGCCCGTTATCTGGGGCTTCTTTCTGAAGGACATGCCGTCGGGGCTCGTCCTGTACTGGCTGTTTTCCAACCTGCTGACCATCGTGCAGCAACTCGTCATGAACCGGATCGTCAAGGACGACTCGGCGCCGCCCCCCAAAGTGCCCGCGAAAGCGCTGAAGCAGGCGCGCGCGTAGGCCGGGAGAAACACGATGAGGTACGAAGCGAAGACGGAACAGGAAGCGGTCGAGGGCGCCGCAAGGGCTCTCGGAAGGCCGGCCTCGGAGCTCAAGTACTCGGTGGTCCGCGACGAGAAATCCTTCTGGGGCGGGCGCGTCGTGGAGATCGAGGTGGAAGAAAGAGTCGAGAGCCGAGAGTCGAGTATCGAGAGTCAGGATTCCGAGGCGCTCGACCGGGCGCCTCGCGAGCAGCCGTTGCCCGGCTCCACCAGCGCGGAAGCCGTGGCGATGGTCGAGTCCACCTTGACCGAGCTGCTATCGGCGGCCGGGCTGCTCGTCGAGATCCGCCGCCGGGAGTCTGCCGAGGACGAGATGCTGTTCGAGCTCTTCGGAGACGACGTCGAGCCCCTCCTCGCGAACAAAGGCGAGGGGTTGACCGGACTGGAAGTTCTGGTGGGCCGGATCGCGTCGAAGCGCCTCGGCTCCCCCGTCCATCCGCGTCTGGATGCGGAAGGATTCCGCGCTCATCGCAAAGACGCACTGGAGGAGCTCGCGCATCACTCGGCCGACGAAGTCCGCCGGACGCGCCGGCCGCAGATCCTTCCGCCGCTCGCGCCGTGGGAGCGGCGGCTCGTCCATCTCGCGCTGGCCGAGGACCCGGAGGTCGAGACGGAAAGTGAGGGAGAGGGGTTCTTGAAGAGGGTAGAGGTGAGGTTGAAGAGAGGGTAGCGGATCAGATTGATGATTTCCGATTGATGATTGCCGATTAGGCTTAGAAGACCTTGAGGGCTTCACAATCGCCAATCGCCAATCGGCAATCGGCAATCGGCAATGTTTCCTGATTCTCGCTTCCTCGACACCATCGTCGCCCTCGCCACGCCCGCCGGCCGCTCGGCCCTAGCCGTCGTGCGGCTTTCCGGCCCGGAGGCTCCGAGAATCCTCGCCACTCTCGCGCCGGGCCTGCCCGCGTCGCTCCGGCCGCGGCGGCCTCATCTCGTCTCTTTTTTGGACGCCGCGGGAGAGACGATCGACACGGGCCTGGCCACCTTCTTCGCTAAGCCGGCATCCTCGACCGGCGAGGACGTCGCCGAGCTCTCGGTGCATGGGAGCCCGGCGGCAATCCAGAGGCTGTTGCAGGCGGCCGCCGAGGCCGGAGCGCGGCCGGCCCGTCCGGGCGAGTTCACGGAGCGCGCGTTTCGCTCCGGGAAGATCGATCTCGTGCGCGCGGAGGCCGTCCGCGAGCTGATCGAGGCGAAGACGCCCGCCGCCGCTCGTTTCTCCGCGCGCCGGCTCGAGGGGGGACTCTCGGAACGGCTCGAACGCGTTCGCGAGGACCTGCTTTCCGCCTCGGCGGGGCTGGCGGCGACGATCGATTTTTCCGAAGACGTGGGGGAGGGCGTGGATCCCGCGGTATCGACACGCCTGGCGGCTGCGGTGGAAGCCCTCGAGCGACTCGCCGCCACCTACGAGACGGGTCGTCTGCTCTCGAACGGATGCCGGGTCGCGATCCTTGGGCGCCCAAACGCGGGCAAGTCGACGCTTTTCAACGCCCTGCTGGGCGTCGCGCGCGCGATCGTGACCGAGATTCCCGGGACCACGCGGGACACCCTCGAAGGGGTCGTCGACATCCGAGGGATACCCGTCACACTGATCGACACGGCGGGACTGCGCGCGACGACCGATATCGTCGAGAAGATCGGGGTGGAGCGCGCGCGCGAAGAGGCCGAGAGGGCCGACGCCATCCTCTACGTCTTCGACGCGTTCGAGGGCTTCGAAGCGGAGGATGAAGCGGCGCTGGCGCTCCTCGACGGAAAGCCCCGGATCTTGATCGCCAACAAGATCGACCGGATGCCGGAAGGATGGAGTTCGGTGCGAAGGGACGCCCGTCCGCTCTGTGGCCTGGGCCTAGAGACCGGCGAACGCCTGCGCGCGCTTCTTTCCGATACGATCGCCGCCGATATCTCGACCGAGGAGACCTCCGAGGTGCTCGGCTCGCTTCGGCAGCGCGACTTGGTCGAGCGGGCACGCTCGGCAGCCATCGAGACGAGCGAGGCGCTGGCGAGGGGACTCTCGCCCGAGTACGCCGTCACGCACTGCCACGCCGCGCTCGACGCGCTGGCCGATCTCGTCGGTGAGACGACATCCGAGGACGTGCTGCGGCGCCTGTTCGACACGTTCTGCATCGGCAAGTAGAACTAGGGATATATTAGTAGCTACTAATATGTCCCTGGAACGCCCGCCCGGGCTAAAACGCCGGCCAGTGGAGCCCCAGGGCCTTGGCGAGGAACACCGCCATCTGCGCCCGCGTCAGGAAGCTATTCGGGCAGTAGTTGCCCCCGCCGCACCCCCCCGTGATCCCGGAGGCCGCCAGCGCCTCGATGTGCTGAAACCCGAAGTCTCCCGGAGCGACGTCGTTGAAAGTTGGCGTTGACGGCGCTGGCGAGATCTGGCGCCGAAACAGCAGCCGCGCCTGGCGCAGTCGGACGGAGCCGTCGTAGACCTGCTGTCCGTTGATCCCGAACTCGGCAAAGACCATGTAGTTGACGACCTCGGCGGTGCTGTCGCCGTCGATGTCATACCGGTACCTGACGGGGATGTTCGGAGCGGCCGTGATGACCGTGTCCCCGGGGTTCGAGAGGGTCGAGATGAAGACGGGACAGTCCTGGTCCCTATTGGTACCGTCTGAATCCACCCAGGTCCGACAGAGGTACCCGCCGAAGTTGAGGTCTGTTACAGCATTGGTATCCCCGACGTAGAAGGCGATCTGTTCGAGATGGGCACCGTTGGGGACGAGGCCGGCGTCGATCCCGGCTACTAAGAAGTTGTCGCCGCCGGTCGCCCACCGCGCCCCTTCGGTGATGCAGCAGAGACTGGTATACGCGCCGGAGGAGGTGCGCGGGAGGAACTCCGCAAACGGGATGTTGACGACCTGGAGATCATCGATGCCGTATCCGCTCTTTGGCTGGAGCATGCTGTCCGGGTTGGTTCCCTGCGGGTAGGAGACGGCACCGCTTGCGAGCACGACCGGCTGGCGAGGCGCTCGATCGAGCCGTTCCTCCTCGGCTGCCAGGAGAGCAGGAAGCGTCAATACCAGCAGGGCCCCGCAGACGACGCCTAAGCATGGACGACAAAGCGTTCTCATAGCTGCCTCCGAGGATTCCGGGATCCGCCAATTCGGGCCCGGTCTCTTGGGTGGATCGTAACAAGGCCCGAGGAGGGTTCTGGGAGAGAATCCGGTCGTGAGATTCGAGGTCTTGGTCATCGGCGGCGGTCACGCGGGCATCGAGGCGGCGCACGCCTGCGCGGTCATGGGCCGTCGCACGGCGCTTCTGACCGGGCACTTGCCGGCCATCGGAAGAATGTCGTGCAATCCCGCGATCGGCGGTCTGGCAAAGGGTCAACTGGTCCGCGAGATCGACGCGCTCGGCGGCGTCATGGGAGAGCTCGCCGACGCCGCCGGCATCCAGTTCCGCATCCTCAATCGCTCCCGCGGGCCCGCCGTGTGGGGCCCCCGCGCGCAGTGCGATCGGGGCCTCTATGCTCGGCTGGCCGCCGGGAAGCTGGGCACGACACCGAACTTGACGCTTCTCGAAGGGATGGCCGAGGAGCTGCTCGAGGAGCGCGGCAAGGTCTGCGGCGCCGTCACGGCGGCCGGCGATCGGATCGAGGCGCCCGCGGTCGTCGTCACGACCGGCACCTTCTTGAACGGCCTGATGCACACCGGCGAGCGAAAGACCCGCGGGGGCCGCGTCGGAGAGGCCGCGGCAACCGGTCTCTCCGCCTCTCTCGCGCGCCTCGGCCTGAGGCTCGGCCGCTTCAAGACCGGCACGCCGCCGCGCGTCCACCGCGACAGCGTCGACTACGCCGCCTGCGTCCCGCAGCAAGGGGACGATCCCCCGGTTCCGTTCTCGTTTAAGACGACCCGGCTCCCCGAGCGTCAGGCGCTCTGCTGGCTGACCGCGACGAATCCCCGCGTCCACGCGCTCATCCGCGAGAACCTGCATCGAAGCCCGATGTACTCGGGACAGATTTCCGGCATCGGCCCCCGCTACTGTCCGTCCGTCGAGGACAAGGTCGTCAAGTTCGCCGAGAAGAGCCAGCACACGATCTTTCTCGAGCCCGATGGCTGGGATTCGGAAGAGATTTACATCAACGGCCTCTCGACCTCGCTTCCGGAGGACGTGCAGCGCGCGATCCTGGCCGAGATCCCGGGGCTGAAAACCGCCCGGATGATCCGGCCGGGCTACGCGGTCGAGTACGACTTCGTCTTTCCCGATCAGCTGCGGCTCTCACTCGAGACACTCGAGATCCCGGGCCTCTTTCTCGCCGGCCAGATCAACGGGACCTCCGGCTACGAGGAAGCGGCCGCACAGGGAATCTGCGCCGGCATCAATGCCGCCCGCGCCGTGCGGGGAGAGGCGCCTTTCGTTCTCGAGCGCTCCGAGGCCTACGCGGCGGTCATGATCGACGACCTGACCAAGAAGGGGCTGGAGGAGCCGTACCGGCTCTTCACCTCGCGTGCCGAGTACCGGCTGCTTCTCGGCGTCGACAGCGTTCTCCCGCGCCTACTGCCGCACGGCAGACGCCTGGGACTCATCGGCGAAGCCGTTTACGCTCTGGCGATGCGAAGTGAGGAGCGCTTGCGAGCAGCCGAGGCGGCGCTTCGCAAGGAGGTCCTCAATCCAAATCGCCAGACCCGAGAGCTCTTGCTCGAGCGACTCGGCCTAAGTATCGAGACGCCGGTTACAATCCATAAGCTATTGCAAAGACAAGAGTTAACAGCGACTGACCTCGAGCGAATTGCCCCGGCCCTTTTTGCGAACCTCAGCCGGGAGGAGAAGCAAATCCTGGAAACACGCGTGCGATACGAAGGATACATTCGGCGGGAGACCGAACGGCTCGAGCGGCTGAAGCCCTTCGAGACCCGCCGGATTCCAGAAGGATTTCACTACGCCGGCATTCCGGGCCTCTCACGCGAGGTGGTGGAAACCTGCTCGCGGCGAAAGCCACGCACCCTCGGCGAAGCCGCCCGCATCCCGGGCGTGACGCCGGCGGCCGTCGCGATAATCTCCGCGCATGTCGCGCGTGGCGGAGGAGCCGCTTCCGCCTGAGCGGTTCGAGGCGCTGCTCCATCGACGCGCCCCGGCCTTTGGGCTTTCCTTCGACCCTCCCGTCCTCGCCTCGCTTTCGAGGTATCTCTCGGAGCTCGACCGATGGCGCCGCCGGACCAATCTCGTGGGTGACCTGACGCCCGAGGAGCTCGCCGACCACGCATTGGAGTCGGCCCTCGGGGCCGAGCTGATTGCCCAGGGCGCGACAGTCATCGACATTGGATCGGGCGCCGGCTTTCCGGGCGTTCCACTTTCGATCGGGCGCGCCGATCTCGGGGTGACATTCGTGGAGTCTCGAGCCAAACGCGCCGCCTTCCTCCGGCACGTCATCCGAGAGCTCGGTCTTCGCAAGGCGCATGTCTTCGAAGGCCGGATCGAGCGAGTCGGCGGGCATACATTCGACGCGGCCACGACTCGAGCCGTCGGCAGTCTCGCGCATTGGATTGGAAAGGGCCCCTTCCTGCGCCCCGCGGGCGAGCTCCTCGTCTGGACGACCAAGCCGGAGGAGCTCGGCTCCGAACTGGCATCCCGATTCTCTCTGGAAAAGACCATTCCGATTCCGGGATCCAGGCGGCGCGCCATCGCCGTCTATCGGAAGGTCTGAGGGCACGTTCCCCGTGGAACGCTTCCGAGTTTCTTTTCCGTTTCGCGGTTTTCGCTTCCCCGGCCATAATCGGGCCACTCATGGGTCGCATCGTCGCCGTTGCCAACCAAAAAGGGGGTGTTGGCAAGACCACGACGGCGATCAACCTCGCGGCGGCCCTCGCGGCCTTGGATCACAAGGTGCTTCTCGTCGACCTCGATCCACAGTCCAACGCAACCTCGGGCCTGGGCTTCCCCAAGCGCGGCGAGGGTGAGACGGTCTACGGCGCCCTTCTTTCGGGGGAAGCGGGACCGGCCGTTCGGCAGACAGAGTTCCCGAACCTTTGGCTCCTGCCCTCTGGCCGCGACTTGGTGGGCGCGGAAATCGAGCTCGTCGGTTACGAGAATCGGGAATCCCGGCTTCGCTTCGCCCTGGGTCCGATTCGCACCGCATATGATCTTCTTCTCATCGATACCCCGCCGTCTCTATCACTCCTGACCGTAAACGCACTGACCGCCGCCGACTCGGTTCTCGTGCCGATTCAGACCGAATACTTCGCCCTCGAAGGTTTGACCGACCTTCTCGAAACGGTCGAGCGCGTACGGAACTCCTTCAATCCGCTCTTGGTCATGGAAGGGATTGTCTTGACCATGTTCGACGAGCGGACTAACCTCGCTCGGCAGGTCGTCGAAGACATCCGCCAGCATCTGGGGAACAAGGTCTTCGAAACAGTGATCCCGCGAAATGTCCGGCTCGGCGAAGCGCCTTCATACGGCAAACCGGTGTTGGCCTATGACATCAAGTCGAAGGGCGCGGAGGCGTATCTCGCTCTGGGCCGGGAGTTCCTGAGAAGGCAAAAGGCGAAATGACGAACCGCAAACCGGCCCTGGGACGTGGGCTGTCGGCCCTTCTGCCGGGGAAAGACGACGTGCCCCGTGGAACCTTCGGGGGAGAGGTCGAGATCGAGCGGCTGACCCCGTCGCGGTTCCAGCCGCGCCGCAACTTCTCCGAAGCGGCCCTGGCAGACCTGGCGCAATCGATCCGCGAGCAGGGGATCGTGCAGCCGATCGTCGTCGTTGCCCGGGGTGAGAAATTCGAGATCGTCGCGGGGGAGAGGCGATGGCGCGCGGCTGCGCTGGCTGGTCTAGAGCGGGTCCCGATCGCGGTTCGGGAGAAGGCCTCGGACCGGGACCTGCTCGAGGCCGCTCTCGTCGAGAACCTGCAGCGCGAAGACTTGAATCCCTTGGAGGCCGCGGAGGCCTATGCCCGGCTCAGGGAGGAGTTCGGCCTCACCCAGGAAAAGATCGCGGAACGCGTTGGCAAGGACCGCACGACAGTAGCTAACACATTGCGCCTATTGAGGTTACCTTCATCGGTCCGGGAGAAGATTCGGTCGGGCGAGCTGTCCGGCGGGCATGCCCGGGCGCTCGCCGCCTTAGCGTCGGCCGACGAGCAAGAGCGACTCGCAGAGGAGATCGTTCGCCGCGCGCTGTCGGTCCGCCAGACCGAAAAGCGTGTCGCGCGCATGGCATCGGGCGAGAAGGTCACGCGGGAGCGCCGGCGCGATCCTTTCACGCGCGACGCCGAGGAGAAGCTGGCGCGGCGCCTCCAGACGCGCGTCCGAATCGTGAGGCGACGACGCGGCGGCAGAATCGAGATCGCGTTCGGGTCGGAAGAGGAATTGATCGGGCTCTTCGAGCGGCTTTCGGGAAAAGCGTAGAGTTGCAGGTTCACGAGGAGGCGGGGATGAAAGCACGCGGTGAAGGTGCGACTCTCAATGGTTTCCTCGACAAGGGAAGCCATCTGAAGGGAGAGCTCTCTTTCGAAGAGACCTTTCGCATCGATGGAAAGTTCGAAGGGAGCATCCCGTCGGGAAGCGAGCTTATTCTGGGCGACTCGGCCGAAGTGGACGCGGAGATCCATGTCGAGCGGCTTTCCATCAACGGCTCGCTCAAGGGGACCGTTCGCGCGAGCGAGCGAATCGAGATCCATCCCCGCGCACGCGTTACCGCCGAGCTCCACACGCCGGTGCTGCGGATCGAGGAAGGCGCGTTCTTCCAGGGCTCTTGCGATATGACATCCGAAGCCGTGCCGCGCCTCGTCGAGATGACACGTAAGTGACTGTCAAATAATGGTTTATTGGTTCAGTCTGTAGTCGGTAGTCGATAGTTCGTAGTGGTGGTGTCGCTTTAATTCCCGCTACCAACTACCGACTCCCAACTACCGACTACCAACTACCGAATCTCTGTGCTATTGATCCGCGGTTTCGTCGCTCGGAAAGTTTTCCCATGATCGAACTGCCCAACGTCACCAGTCTCTATGTGCTCCTTGCCTTCGGGATCTGCTACTGGATCCTGAAGAAGTACCTTTTCCTTCCCCTCACCGCGATCCTCGAAGCGCGCGAGAACGAGGAGCGTGATGCCCAGAAGGCGTATGCCGAGAGCCTCCAGGCGCTCGATCGCGCGGTCGAGGCGGGTGAGGAAAAGCTTGCGACGGCCCGGCGCGAGGCGCTCAAGACGCGCGAAGGATTGCGCGGCGAAGGGCTCGCACTCTTAGAGAAGAAGCTCGCCGAGGCCCGTGCCGCGGCCGCCGACGCGATCGCACACGGAAGCGGCGAGATCGAAGCGCAGTCGGCTTCTTCGGCAAAGGAGCTGCCCGAACGCGCGCGCGGTCTGGCGCGCGAGCTCGCCGAAAAGATTCTCGGTCGGAAGCTCGCCGCGTGAGCTTGCTCTTCCCCCACGCTCCGGCCGTCATTTCGGTCGCGCTCCTTCTGTCGCAGGAGGAAACCCACGAAGCGACGAAATTTCTGGGACTTCCTCTCTGGATCTGGCAACTGCTGAATCTCGCTCTCTTCCTCGGTGTGTTGCTCTACTTCGTGGCGCGGCCGATGGCGCAGGCTTTTCGCAAACGGCAGCTCGAGGTCGGAGAGCGGCGCAAGGAGGCCGAGCAGCAGCGCGCCGAGGTGCAGCGCCTCGCCTCCGAGATTCGCGCCCGGACGGCCCGGCTCGAGCTCGAGATCGCGGAGGTCCGCCGACAGGGGGAGCTCGAAGGGGAAAGCGCCCGCGCCGCTCTCGCCGTTCGTGCGCATGAGGAAGCCGAGCGCGTCCGCACCGAGGCTTTGGACGAGATCGAACGGCGCCTCGCGGCCGCGATCGCGGAGTTGCGTAAGACGGCCGCGGATTTGACCGCCGCCGCGGCCGTCGAGATCGTGTCGCGGGAAGTCACCGACGAGGACCGCCGGCGGATCCTGACCGAAAGCGTGTCCCGGATGAAAGAGGCCCGGTGAGCGCCTTCACCCACCCGTATGCCCGAGCTTTCATCGAGATGGCGCCGACCGGCTACGACTTTGGCGCTTTTCTCGAATCGGCCGGCATCCTCACGCGTTCGGTCCAGGAGAACAGAACGCTTCGGGCCTTTCTCGCAACACCCGCGGTTCCGCTCGACGCGAAGCGCCGGGCCGTCGAGGAGCTGGCGGCTCGGGCCGGCATCGATCCTTTTGGGCGGCGTTTCTTCCAGGTCCTGCTGAACAACCATCGGCTGCTGGAGGCCGAGCAGATCGTCCGGAGCGTGCGCGATGCCCATGATGCGAAGCAGGGAATCGTGCAGGGAAAGCTGACCGTCGCCGCGGCCATCGAAGACGAAGAGAAGAAGTCCATCGAGGAAGCGCTCGCCAACCGGGTCGGCGGAAGAGTGCGTCTGCGCGTCGACGTGGATCCGGCGATCCTCGCGGGCTTCGTCGCGCGGGTCGGAAGCACCGTCTTCGACGCCTCGGCGACGGCGGCGGTCCGGCGCTTCCAGCAGCAGGCGATAGCAAGAACGGGAGCGTGAGCATGGAGATCAGAGCGGACGAGATCACGGCAATCCTCAAACAGCAGCTCGCGAGCTACGAGAAGGCCATCGACGTGGCGGAGGTCGGCACGGTGCTGTCGGTCGGCGATGGGATCGCCCGCATCTACGGCTTAGAGAAGGTCATGGCGGGCGAGCTCGTGGACTTCGGCCACGACATCTACGGCCTCGCCTTGAATCTCGAGCAGGACCAGGTCGGCGTCGTGCTCTTCGGCGCGAGTCAGGAAGTCAAGGAGGGGCAGGAGGTCCGCCGCACCCGCCGCATCATTGAGGTCCCCGTGGGGCCGGCGCTCGTCGGCCGCGTCGTCGACGCGCTCGGCCGTCCCTTAGACGACCGCGGGCCAATCAAGGCGGCCGAGAGCTACCCGACCGAGCGCATCGCGCCGGGGGTGATCGACCGCCAACCCGTCAAGGAGCCCGTCCAGACGGGATTGAAGGCGATCGACGCGATGATCCCTATTGGCCGCGGGCAGCGCGAGCTCATCATCGGCGACCGCCAGACCGGCAAGACCGCCGTCGCGCTCGACACGATCATCAACCAGAAGGGGAAGGGGATCATCTGCATCTATGTCGCCATCGGCCAGAAGAAGTCGACCGTGGCGCAGGTCGCCAAGACGCTGGCCGAGCACGGGGCGATAGAGCACACCATCATCGTCTCGGCGACGGCTTCGGATCCCGCCCCGATGCAATATCTGGCGCCCTACGCCGGCTGCGCGATGGGCGAATACTTCCTCTACAACAAGCAGCATGCGCTTACGATTTACGACGATCTCTCCAAGCACGCGGCCTCCTATCGGGAGATCTCGCTGCTTCTGAGGCGGCCTCCCGGCCGCGAGGCGTACCCCGGCGACGTCTTCTACCTCCACTCCCGTCTGCTCGAGCGGGCGGCCAAGCTCTCCAACGAAAGGGGGGGTGGCTCGCTGACCTCCCTTCCCATCATCGAGACGCAGGCCAGCGACGTGTCGGCGTACATTCCGACCAACGTCATCTCGATTACCGACGGCCAGATTTATCTGGAGAGCGACCTCTTCTATTCGGGGGTGCGCCCCGCGGTCAACGTCGGGATCTCGGTCTCCCGCGTCGGCGGCAACGCGCAGATCAAGGCGATGAAACAGGTCGCGGGCACGCTGCGGCTGGACCTCGCGCAGTACCGCAACCTCGCGGCCTTCGCACAGTTCGGCTCGGACCTCGACAAGGCCTCTCAGGCGCAGCTCTCCCGAGGGCAGCGGATGGTCGAGCTCTTGAAGCAGCCCCAGTTTCAGCCGGTCGATGTCGAGCTTCAGGTTGCCTCGATCTACGCGGGCACGAAGGGCTACATGGATTCGCTCAAAGTGGAGGCGATCCGCGAGTTCGAGGCGGGTCTCCACGAGTATCTGAAGGCAAAGCACAAGGAGGTCCTCTCGGCGATCGTGGCGACCGGGAAGCTCGAGAAGGCGACCGACGAGGCGCTGGCGGTGGCGATCAAGGAGTTCAAGGATCAGTTCGTCAAGGAGAACGCGGGCGCATTGGCCGCGTAATCGATTTTAGATTTTGGATTTGGGATTGAGGTGACGGCGAGATGGCTTCACTCATCGACATTCGGCGGCGGCTGCGCTCCATAAAGAATACGCAGCAGATCACCAAGGCGATGAAGATGGTCGCCGCCGCGAGACTGCGCCGCGCTCAGGATCGCGTCGTCGGCGCTCGCCCCTACTCCCGGCTCCTCTCCAACGTTCTCGCCGCCGTCGCCGCGCGTTCCGGCGAGGCGCATCATCCTCTGCTCGAAACCCGCGAGGAGAAGCGGGTGATTCTCGTCGTTCTCGCGGCCGATCGGGGACTCTGCGGCGCCTTCAACACAAACGTCAATCGCGCGACGTCGCAATTGCTCTCGACGCACCGAGAGTGGCAGGAGGTGCGAATTCTTCCGGTCGGTCGGAAGGCGGTCGAGTTCTGGAGGCGCCGGCGGGTCCCCTTCACGGAGAAGGTCTACCCCGGCATCTTCGCCTCGCTTCAGTACGGGCACGCCAAGGAGATAGCCTCCTTCCTTTCGGAGGAGTTTCTCTCTCACCGTGTCGACGCCGTCTACATCGTGGTGAACGAGTTTCGCTCCGTCCTCTCTCAGGTCGTCCGGACGGTCAAGCTCCTGCCGCTGTCGACCGAGATGCCCTCTCCCGGGAAGGAGAGCACGAGGCGCGAGTACATCACCGAGCCCGATCCGCAGACGATTCTCGCGTGGCTGTTGCCCCGGTACCTGGAGTTCACGGTCTTCCTGGCTCTGCTCGAGTCCTCCGCGGCGGAGATGGCCGCGCGCATGACCGCCATGGACTCGGCGTCGAAGAACGCGGGCGAGCTGATCGACAAGTTGACGCTGACCTACAACCGCGCCCGTCAGGCGCGGATCACGAAGGAATTGATCGAGATCGTTTCGGGAGCGGCGGCGCTGGGATAGTAAGGACGTTCCAGGTTTCAGATTCCAGGTTCCAAGATGGAAATACGACCTGGAACTTGGAACATGGAACTTGGAACATGGAACCTGGGAGTGAGAGGTTAAAATGGCGGAGCAAAACGTCGGCAAAGTCGTCCAGATCATCGGGCCCGTCTTAGACGTGGAGTTTCCGGAGGGAAAGCTTCCGGCGATCTACAACGCGGTCCGAGTCCAGGACGACGGCGCCGAGACGGGCGTGCCGATCGACGTCATCGCGGAGGTCGCGCAGCAGCTCGGCGAGAACGTGGCGCGCTGCGTCTCGATGAAACCGACCGACGGCATGGTCCGCGGGATGAAGGCGATCGACACGGGGGGGCCGATCACCGTTCCGGTCGGCAAGGAGACGCTCGGCCGGATCTTGAACGTCGTCGGCGAGCCGGTCGACAACCGGGGTCCCGTCGACGCGAAGGAGCGCTGGCCGATTCACCGCGAGCCGCCCACCTACGACGAGCAGGCGACCTCCGTCGAGATGTTCGAGACCGGCATCAAGGTCATCGATCTGCTCGAGCCGTACTCGAAGGGGGGCAAGACGGGCCTGTTCGGCGGCGCTGGCGTGGGCAAGACGGTCATCATCATGGAGCTCATCAACAACGTCGCCATTCACCACGGGGGCTACTCCGTCTTCTCGGGCGTCGGGGAGCGCACGCGCGAGGGCAACGACCTCTACCTCGAGATGTCCGAATCGGGCGTCATCACGCCGGGCGATACCGACAAGTCCAAGGCGGCGCTCATCTACGGACAGATGACCGAGCCGCCGGGGGCGCGGCTGCGCGTCGGGCTGACGGGCCTGACGGTGGCCGAGTATTTTCGAGACACGGAGGGAAAAGACGTCCTTCTCTTCATCGACAACATCTTCCGCTTCACCCAGGCCGGCTCCGAGGTCTCGGCGCTGCTCGGTCGAATGCCCTCGGCGGTCGGCTACCAGCCGAACCTCGCGACCGAGATGGGGGAGCTCCAGGAGCGCATCACCTCGACCAAGAAGGGCTCGATCACGTCGGTCCAAGCGATCTACGTCCCGGCGGACGACCTGACGGATCCGGCCCCCGCGACGGCCTTCGCCCACTTGGACGCGACGACGGTCCTCTCGCGCGCGATCTCGGAGATGGGCATCTACCCCGCCGTCGACCCGCTCGCCTCGACTTCCACCATTCTTTCCCCGCGCGTCGTCGGCGAGGAGCACTACAAGTGCGCCCGCGACGTGCAGGCGGTGCTTCAGAAATACAAGGACCTCCAGGACATCATCGCGATCCTCGGCATTGACGAGCTCTCCGAAGACGACAAGCTGATCGTGTCGCGAGCCCGCAAGATCCAGCGCTTTCTCTCCCAGCCCTTCTTCGTCGCGTCGCAGTTCACGGGGCTCGAGGGGCGTTACGTGAAGATTGCCGACACGATCAAGGGCTTCCGCGAGATCGTCGACGGCAAGTGCGACGACATGCCCGAGCAGGCCTTCTACATGGTCGGCACGATCGAAGAGGCGCGCGAGCGGGCGGCCCAGCTCGCAAAGGTCGCGTAGTGTTCTGTCGCCGACGTCTTGATAAGGAAATCCGTCGTAGGGGCGGGGCTCGTCCCCGCCCGCGGGCGGCCGCAAGGGCAGCCCCTACGGATTTCAAACCGCAAATCAGTTCTATTACGGGACACCAGTAATGCCTCTCCACCTTCTCGTCGTCACTCCCGAGCGCAAGGTCGCCGAGACCGAGGCGGACGAGGTTCAGCTCCCTGGTTCGGAAGGCTACCTGGGCGTTCTGCCGGGGCACGCGGCGCTGATCACGCTGCTGAAGACCGGGGTCCTTTCGTATCGCGGCGCGGGGAGCAGCGACGCCCTCGCGATCTCGACCGGGTTTGCCGAGATCGCCGACGATAGGGTCTCCGTGCTCGCGGACTCCGCCGAGCGAGCCGGCGAGATCGACACGGCGGCCGCCGAGCGAGAGCGCGTGCGGGCGGAAGAGGAGATGAAGACCGCCGGCGTCGACACTCTCGACGAAATCCGGGGGCGCTTCGAGCTGGCCCAGGCGCGGCTGGCCGCGGCGCGCCGGCCGAGCTGACGCCCGCCCAAGCGGCGCGAGGCGAAGACCTCTTGCCAGACAACCCTACCGGTTCCCCTCAGACCGTCGAGGCGAATCCCACTCCGCCGGAGCGTCTCTTCCTCGCGGGGCCGCGCTCCCGCTGGAAAGAATTGCTCTCCGTTCTTGGAACCATGGCGGAGTTCATCCGAGGCTTTCGGGCGCTCCACTTCGTGGGCCCGTGCGTGACGGTCTTCGGTTCGGCGCGCTTCAAGGAGAACCACCCTTACTACGCCCTGGCGCGCAAGGTCGGAGCGGGTCTGGCCCGAATGGGCTTCACGGTGATCACCGGCGGCGGCCCGGGGATCATGGAGGCGGCCAACCGGGGGGCGAAGGAGGCCGGCGGCTTCACCGTCGGCTGCAACATCGTCCTTCCGGAAGAGCAGGAGTTGAATCCCTATCTCGACCGTTCCGTGACGTTCGAGCACTTCTTCGTCCGGAAAGTCATGCTCGTGAAGTACTCCTATGCGTTCGTCGTGATGCCGGGCGGGCTCGGCACGATGGACGAGCTCTTCGAGGCTCTGACCCTGATCCAGACGGAGAAGATCGAGAATTTTCCGGTCGTCTTGATGGGGACGGAGTTCTATCGGACGGCCATGGGTCTGCTGGTGAAGATGGTCGCGGCGGGGACGATCGCGAACACGGACTTAGATCTGCTGCTCTTGACCGACTCGGTGGAGGAGGCGATGGCGCACATCCAGAAGAACGCCATCCGCACCTTCAACCTCGATCAGCCCGCACGCAAGCTCAAGGCGCTGGCGAAGTAATTGGCGCGAGACATGCAGGTGTACTGATCAAAGCTGCTTTGGGGGTGGCCGATGTTCCGCAAGATTCTCGTTCCGGTCGATTTTTCGAAGAAGAATGCCCGCGCCGTGCGAATCGCCACGAGGCTCGGAGCGGCGAAGGACGCGACCGTTACGCTGCTCCACGTCATCGAGCGCGTCGACGCGGGGGATCCGCGAGGCCTTTCCGACTTCTACCAAAGGCTCGAGACCAACGCTCGCGCAAAAATGCAGCGCCTTCTCGCCGCATCCGGCAAGGTCCCTTCGAAGTCGGCGATCCTCTACGGAAACCGGGTCGACGAGATCCTGCGTTATGCCGACGAGAAGAAGATCGACTTGATCGTCATGAACTCCCACAGACTCCCCGCGAAGCGTCCGGCCGAGGATATTGGAACGATCAGCCACAAGGTCGGGATCCTCTCTCGCTGTCCGGCGCTGCTGGTGAAATGACCGCGGCGCGAGGCTCCTCCGCTTGGTTACTTCGCGGAGACTCCTCGCGCCGCGACCGAACCAAACCTACTTCTTGTAGCCCGGTCCCCGCAGCGCCTTTCCGGGCGCGGCGCCCGTGATCTTGCCCTCGTTGACCACGAGAACCCCGTTGACCGCGACGTACGGAATGCCTTCGCTGTACTGATTCGGCTTCTCGAAGGTCGCGCGCGCGTTGACCGTCTGGGGATCGAATACCGTGAGGTCGGCCGCGAATCCGACCTTGACAACGCCGCGATCCTTCAACCCGGCCGCCTCGGCAGCGAAGGATGTCATCTTGCGAACCGCCTCTTCCAGGCGCAGCACTTTCTGCTCGCGAACGTAGTAACCCAAGATCCGGGACGCCGACCCCCATCCTCGCGGGTGCGACGTCTCCTTCCCGAACGGGCCGTCGATCGCCTTGGCCTGCGAGTCGCATCCGAAAGAGACGAGCGGATGGGCCAGAGCCGCGCGTACGTCGTTCTCGTCCATGATCGAAATGATGCAGTACACGTTGGCGCGGTCCGCCAGAACAAGGTCGATGACCACGTCACGCGGATCCTTCTTCTCGTCGGCGGCGATCTGGGCGACGGTCCTTCCTTCGTAGGGCTTGAGCTTCTCGCTCAAGACCTCGGCGACCATCACGCCGTCCGCGCCGCCCGAGCCCAGCCACTGGTTCTCCCATTCCTTCGTTTCTCGGTCCATGTCCGCCTTGACGCGGGCACGCGTCGAAGGATCGGAGAGGCGCTTTAGGAGCGGCTCGCGACCGCCCTCGCGGACCCACGGCGGCAGGCACGCGTCGAGGCCGTTGGAGGCGCGATTCCATGGATACTGATTCGCGGCGACGTCGATGCCGCGAGAGCGGGCCTCCTCTATCTTCTTCAGGATCTCCGGCATACGTCCGAAGTTCGGTTTGTAGGCCGTTTTCAGGTGCCAGACCTGCGTGCGGATGCCTGCCTCCTTCGCGATCCGGAAGACCTCGTCGAGCGAAGCGTCGATGCGGTTGGACTCGGAGCGCTGGTGCGTGAAGTACGCGCCGCCGTAACGCGCCGCGACCTTGGCCAGCGCGATCAGCTCGTCGGTCGAGGAATAGATGTTCGGAATGTACTGGAGCGACGAGGAGACGCCGAGGGCCCCTTCCCGCATCGCCTGGTCGACGACCGCCTCCATCTTCGAGAGCTCCTCGGCCGTGGCGGGGCGATTCTCGCGACCCACGATCATCGCGCGCACGCCGCCTGAGCCGACGAAGGTGGCGAGGTTGATGGCCGTGCCTCGCTCTTCCAGCGTCTTGAAGTATCCGTCGAGCGTCTTCCAATCGGGAAAGACGCCGTACTTTTCGTAGACGTCGTGACTTTCGGCGATGAGCTTGTCGTCGAGCGGCGCGATCGATTCTCCCTCGCCGGTCACCTCGGTCGTGATCCCCTGCGTGATCTTCGAGGCGGCGCGCTTGTCGACCAAGACGTTGTACTCGGACTGGCCGAGGAGATCGATGAAGCCCGGCGCGACGATCAAACTCTTCGCATCGATCGTTCGCTTCGCCGCGTGCCCCGCGAGCGCGCCGACGGCGACGATCTTCCCGTCGCGCACGCCGACGTCCGCGGCAAACCACGGAGCGCCCGTGCCGTCGACGACGTGGCCGCCTCGGAAGAGCAGATCGTAGGGGGCATCGGTCGCGGGAGTGAGAGCCAGGGCGGCGAGGCAGAGGGGGAACAGAAGTCGCAATTTTTTCATGGGCGTAACTGTATTCCTGATCCGGGAGCGTAATCGTTCACGTTCCGTTCACGTCCCGCTCCATAAGGTGAGCAACGATGACGAGACGGCTCATGCTCATCGGCCTGCTGGTGGGTTTCGCTGCTACGAAGGCGCGTGCCGTGCCGACCCCGACGGCTAAGCCCAAGAGCCACGGCAACGCTCTTTCCGGAACCGTCATGCGGATCGATGACGCGGCGAGGACCTTTCTCATTCGCAACGCGGCCGGCAAGGAGACGACCCTGATCCGCACAAATGCGACGCGCGTTCAGGGGGGAACGCTGAAGGCCGGCGACCGCGTGGCCGTGCGCTGGCTCGAGCGCGACGGCAAGAAAGTTGCGACCTCCGTACGGATCGAGTCTCCGACCGTTGCCGCCGCCACGCCGACCGCGACGGTTCCGGCTCGTAGTCCGTAAGCTCTCCGGCTCAGGTCCGAGACGCCCGCATCCATTCTTGGCAGCCTGCTAGGCTAGGCCGGAGTGCGACATCCCTTCCTCCGCCGTCTGGCCCGAGCCGCGCTTGCCCGCACGCTTTCTCCCGAGGACATCGTCGCCGTCATCCCCTGGGAGCGGATCGGTGGGCCGCGAGATTCAGAGGATCTCGCCCGTGCGGCCGGCACGATGCTGGAGAAGCTTTCCTCAGATGTCGTCGCGGATCATCTTTACGAAAAGCTCACTGCGGGTCCGACGGAGTCGGGGTGGACAGCCCAGATGGCCGCTCTCCACGAGCGGTGGCGGCCGCGTGGGCTGCAGGTTCTGCCCGAGCACTTCTACACCCCGGTCTTCGACCCCGAAAGGCTCACGGACAGCGTCTGGTCGGCCCGGTTCGAGACAGGCGTCCGCTATGACGCCGGAGAGCAGCTGTCGCTGTGGCGGCGCGTCCACCGCTTCGGGGATGAGCTCGCCGCATTCCCGGAGGATCCCGACGGGTTGCCCGACGAGGCCCGACGTTTCTTCTGGCGCAACTCGGAGTTCTCGCACCAGGACGCGGTTCTCTACTACTCCCTGATCCGCCATCTGCGCCCGGCGCGAGTCATCGAGGTCGGTGGAGGCTTCTCGACGCTCCTGGCCGCCGAGGCCGCCGCCAGGAACGGCCAGACCCGCATCGACTGCATCGAGCCCTATCCGCGCCCCTTTCTCGCCACGGAGATTCCCGGAGTCCGCCTCCACGCGGCTTCGGTTCTGGAGGTCCCCCTCGATTTCTTTCGCGATCTTGCCGACGGCGACATTCTCTTCATCGACTGCTCCCACGTCTCGAAGACCGGTTCCGACGTCAACCATCTTCTGCTGCGTGTCGTGCCGTCCCTTCGCTCCGGCGTCTGGGTTCACGTCCATGACATCTTTCTGCCGTTCGAGTATCCGCGCGAGTGGCCGCTCCAGCGGCTCTATTTCAACGAGCAGTACGTTCTGGCGGGGCTGCTCGCCAACAGTGCGGCGCTTGAAGTCATGATTGCGAACTATTTCTTGATGCGCGTGGCGCCGGCGGCGCTTCGGGAATTCTCCGTTCCGGGGCGAAATGTCAGTCTCGGCGGCGCAAGCTTCTGGATGCGAACTCGGCCTGCGGGCGCGATGGCCGAGTGACGGACTCCGAACGACAAGCGCCGTCGGCCCGAGAATGGGCCTGCGCCCTTCTGCTTATCCTGCTCGGCGTGGGCGCGCGGCTCACGTTTGTGAGCCGATTTCCAACCTTGCCGTTCTCCGATTTTCAGGCGCTCATCGAGTTCGGACTCCGCCTGAGCGACCAGGGTTTGGTGGAGAAGAGCTGGCACTGGCAGCAGTTCAACCCGGGACTGCCGCTGATCCTTTCGGTTCTCTTCCGTTTCCTCCCCGGTGAGCCTGTGTCCGTGGCGCGCACGGCCACGGCGGTCGTCACAGGGTTGCTTCCCCTCCTGCCGTTTCTGCTCTGGCGGGGTGTCGTTTCTTTTCGGTGGCGAATGGCGGCGGGCCTGCTGCTCGCGCTCTGGCCGGGGCAGATCTTCTTCTCCGGCGTCGTGGCGCAGGACAACTGGGTCCTCCTGCCGACCATCGCTCTCGCTGCCCTCGCCGCCCGGAATCTGCTCATGCCGGATGATCGCGGCCATCCGATCGCCGCCGGGCTGCTGTTCGCCTTGGCCATCGCCATTCGCCAGGAAATGCTGATCGTTCTTCTTCCCGTTGTCGTCGTCGCCTCGGGAGCACTGCGGCGGGTGACAGGGCGGCGGAAGCGCGTGTCTCTCCTGGCGCTCGCGGCGGGCCTGCCGATCCTCGCCCTTTGCGCTCAGCGGGCGGCGGCGACGGGCCACCTCACGATTACGACCGAGCACGGCGGGCTGGGGTTGCTGGGCAGCGCCGTACCGGGCGCCGCGATGGCCGGCTGGACCAATCCCTCCTTGTACGTGATCTCGATCGATCCGGACCTCGTCACCAATTCCGAACGCCTGCGCAAAGAGTCCTATCGTCTCGCCTGGTCTGAGCTAAAGCGCCGTTACCGGTTTCATGCATTCCGCATCGGGGTCGCCGCGCTCCGTCTCGTGATCAACAGCGACGCCGACGATCTGTTTTGGAGCCTGGGAGCGAAGGAGGCACTCGATCCCGCCCTCCGCGAAAGAGGGGCGGTTCTGGCGCAGCGCTTGTCTCCCTGGTTGCGGCGAGAGCTTGCCTTGATCCAGGGACTCTTTCTCGCCGCGCTCATCGTCGGCTTCCGGAGGAAGAACAGGGCGATCCTCGTGGTGGCCGCGGCGGTTCTGCTGAAGTTCGCAATCCAAGCGCTGATCTCGCCGATGGGCCGACTGATCGTTCCCGCAGTCGCTCTCGAGCTTCTGGCGATCTCGCTGGCAGCGGCCGAGATCGAGGCTCGATCGTCGCGCAGGGAGCTCGTCGGTCTCGGGGCGCTTGCCTTTTCGGGGTCGATCGTTCTTCTGCTTGCCGTGCCGCCGTTATCAAGGCTTCTCGCGCGGAAGGACGAGCCGCCGCCGGTCGTAACCCGTTTTCCCCTGGCCATTGCCGGGGAGGGCTGGACGAGTTGCCGCATCGACTCAGGAATTCTCGCCGCGTTCGAGGCCTCGCGAGCGACGATCGCGATTCGCAATCCGGACCCCTCCCCGGGAGACTTCGCCCGCGCCGTCTGTTCGATTCCGCGGCTCACAGCAGGGGAGACGATCGTGCTGCGCCTCGAGGACTCCTACGAGCGTGGCGGCCTGCCGGATCGGATCGTCGAGCGCGTCGAAATGCAAGGGCGTGAAGTCTTCCGACACGACATCGCCAAAGACCCGGGGGCGGGGTGGATGGAGATCCCGCTTCCGATGCCGGGCGGCGATGCGGCGCGCGAGGTTTCGATCGAAGTGCTCGCCGTCAGCCCCGACCCCGGCTGGGAGTGGGGACGCGTTGCGGCGGCGAGCTTTGAGTTTGTTCGGCGGGCTCCGTAAGCCACAAGCCGCCATCCGAGGCTGCGACCTGACGACCCCTCGTCTCGGCTGCGAACGCGCTTTAGGGCGCGACCTCGAACCAAACAACGTTCGAAGCCTGGTCGTCCGGATTGACGACACGAACCGAGAGGCGGCCCGGCTGCGCGTAGAGATCGGATGGGACCACAGCGGTAATCCATCCGCTGTTGCCGTATGTGGTATTGAGCGCGCGTTCCGCCAAGAACACGACGGCGCCTCTCAGGAATCCTCTGCCGAGAACCGAGATGGCGGAGTCGCCGTTGGGCTGGACCTGAAAGCCGATTCTCGCGTGGGTTCCTGCGGGAACGACCGAGGTTAACCGTGGAGACGGCCTTGCCGCGCCGACTCGCCCGGCGCAGAAGTCCCCGAAAACATCGTCTCCCCGAACGAGAAGCTTGTTCGCGTGCAGACCAGCGTAGGGTGCTAGTTCGGTAATTCGGTCGTCGAGATCTCTCTTGTCGGCGTTCGCCGGTCGGCCAGGGAGTGGCTGACGTACGCAAAAGATTTCGAGGCAGAGGGGGTCGCTCGCGCTCCGGGAGCCAGCCAGAGCATCGTAGAGACTCGGATCGCGAAAGTCCATGTTCCAGAGGTCCCGATGCGCCACCACTGTTAGACGTCTCTTCTCGCGGGAGATCTCGTAGCGCTCGAGAGAGGGGTTTCCCGCGGCGCGACCCAAGAATGTCCAGAGCCAGTCATGGTGTTGCGCGAAAAAACCGATCAGATTGAACTGGTCGAGATGAACGTGATGGGCATTGGGAAATTCACTCCAAAACGTCCTTGCTTCGGCATCGAACGGGTCCGGGCCGGGCGTCCACCAAGCCCGCAGATTCTGGACGGTGTTGGCGGTTATCGCACTCGCGCACAGAACTACGAGGAGTACTCTGAGGATCGGGGAGGCGAACCCGAGGAGTCGGTCGAAGGCGACGAAGCCGGCGAGAAGGCCGAAGACGAGAAGAAGAAACTGATGGCGCATGGCACCGCCGAAGGGATAGCGGCCGAGAAGACCTCCGGCCATGCCGATCGCGAGAAGAAGAAGGAGGATGGCCGAAGGCATCGCCCGCGCGCCGAGGCTCTCCTCCGGACTGTTTCCAGTGACGGATGTAGCGAACACAACAAGCGCGAAGACCCCAAGCAGCAAGATGGCCGTCCAGTGTCTCGCCACCGTGAAAGGTGAAAAGAGGTTGAACGTGTTCGCGAGATTGCGAACGAGAAAAGAAGCGGCCGTTTCCCCTCCAGGTTGAAAGTAGAACTCCGGAAGGTGATTCAGGCTTCGCACCCAGGGGCGCGCCAGAAACCAGAAGAGGAGCCCGCCGACAGCCGCCGGGATAAGCAAGGTGGCGGCGTCGGCTGCATACCTTCTCTTAAGTGCTCGTCGGAACGCGTGCCGGTAAGAAGGCCGAACCACTGCGACGAGGAGAGGCGCCGCAAGGCAGGCAGCGAAGAAGAGGCCGGCGACGTAGTGGGAGAGCAGAGCCAGACTTGCGTAGCTTGCGAACGCTACGCGGCTTCGCCGGGGGACTGCAGGGGGGTCGGGGCGCACGAGATCGAGATACGCCAGGAACGCGGCGAGCACGAAGAGAACGCAGAGCATGTAGGACTCGAGGACGGAGGACATCCGGATCGCGCTCGGAAAGAACGCAAACGCCAGGGCGCCGAGGACTGGAACAGCGGGGCTCGTTCTCAACTTTTGCAGGATCCGTCCGAACAGAAAGACGGCCCCGGCCCCGGACGCGATGGAAACGGCTTCGTAGGAAAGACGCGAGTGGTGGATGGCGTCAGACGCCTTGAGGAGCAATGGAAACAGGGGTGGATGGGCGAGGCTCCGATACTCTCGCACCAGATTCCGGGCGATGAAGAGATGCCAGTAGCCATCGTAGGTGATGGGATCCGACAGGCCGGCCAAAAGCCGAGGAACAACGGCAACCAGGGCGACGATCGAGAGGAGCCCGATGGAGCGCGCGTACTGCTCCGAGCCCGATTCAGGGCTCAAGGAGTCTCATGCGACGAGGAGGAATCCCTCGCGAGATCAAATCGACGGCCGAACACCGCCACTTCCATACAGGATGTAGCCGATGCTGACACCATCTTTCAGGCCTTGAATCGTACCTGAACCCACCTTGGCCTCGGTTCTCGTGAAAGCCACCGAATCTTTCCGTTCCAACCAGCTCGTGGTCTGGGTCGCCGTCGGGGCCGCGGCCATTCTTCTCGGACTTCAGCTTTTCGTTCCGCCGATCATAGGCCTCGCGGACAACGGTGACTTCGATAAGGTCATGGGATATGCCGGTTTTCAGCACGTTGCCGACAGCTATGAAGACAAGTACTTCTCCTGGGCGGTGACGAAGTTCGCGATCGTCCGGCCCTTCTGGTACCGGAGCGGCTACTTCACCTCGGAGACCCTTCTGGCGTTCCTGGCCCGCTATGCGGCAGTGCCCTTTGCCTCCGGCCACGTTTTTGACATTCGCGTCCTCGGCGCGCTCCACATCGTGCTTCTCCTCACTGCAATCGGCCTACTGGTCGCCTCCGGTCGCGATCTTTCGCACGCCGCGCAGGCCGCCCTCGCCGTGCTGCTCGTATTCGTCTTCACCGACGTCGGCTATGCCGCTCTGTTCAATTCGTTCTACAGCCAGACGGCCTCTCTGCTCTTTCTGCTGTTGACGATCGGCGTGGCGGCCGCAGCTATCAGGCGGGGGCGGCTCGAGGGCGGCCTAATGCTCGCCTACTTCGTCTGTGCGTTCCTGTTTGTCGGCTCAAAGCCACAGGAAACCATCCAGGCACCGTTTCTGGCCGCTTTTGCCGTCTTTCTCGCCCGCGGCGCGGGGCCATGGTGGCGAAGGCCAGCCGTCTGGCTGTCGCTTCTACTCTGCCTCTTCGCCGCCTGGTACAACCTGCGCACTCCGGCATCCTTTCGGCAGCTCGCCCTCTATGACACGGTCTTTCTCGAGCTGCTGCCGCATTCGCCCGACCGCGCTGCCGACCTGCGGGAGCTTGGGCTCGATCCCGAGCTCGCGAAGGACTCCGGGCGGAATCCATATGTCGCCGAAAGTCCTCTCCGGGACCCTGGATTCCGGGAACTCTTCTTTCCGCACTTCGGCTACGGAGACTTGATCCGCTTCTATCTCGCGCATCCTTCGAGACTCTTCTCGGTTGTCCGCCGCGGCGCCGACCAGGCTCTTCGTCTAAGGCCCCCGGCCCTCGGGAACTTCGAGAAGATGCAAGAACTGCCTGCGCATACGATGACCCGTCACTTCGCCGTGTGGAGCGATCTAAGGCTCAAGCTTCGGCCGCTCGCCCTGCCCTTTCTGACCCTTCTCCTTGCGGGGAACCTGCTCTTCGCCCTCCTCGGTTATCGCCGCTCCTCCGAACTAGGTCGCCTGCTTCGGGCGGGAATCGTGCTGTTAGTGCTGGTCGCCAGCGCCGAGTTCCTCGTGTGCGTGCTCGCGGACTCCCTGATCGGCGCCGATCGGCACCTCTTCGTCTTCCAAGCGCTCTGCGACCTGGTCTTGATCGCCGATCTCACATGGGTGGCGCAGTCGATCGCGTCGCGTTGGCGAGCGAAACCGGCGCGCGTCGAGGCGGCCTAGGCTCTCTGCAGCGCGTGCTCGCCGGCGTGCTCGAGCTGCGCGAGCACCGCCTTCACCCGCGCGTCCCAGGAGTTCTCGTGGCCCAGACTCCGGAGCCGCTCCCGGAAGGCGGGATCCTTTCCTCTGACGCGGGCACGATCCAGCGCCTCGACGAACTCGCGGGCGTTCCGAGCGATCGCGACCTCGGGGTAGGCCATGCATTCGGGCATCGGCGTCGTCACGACGGGCTTGCCGGCGGCGAAGTACTCGTACAGCTTCAACGGGGAAGTGGCGGTCGTGATCTCGTTGATCTTGAACGGGATCGTCGCGACGTCGAACAGGCGCAGGTAACCGGGCAGCAGGTGATAGTCGCGCGGCCCCGTCCACCGGACGTTTGGTCTGTTCAGCATCGGACGCCCCAGCAGGCTCTGGTCGTACATCGGGCCGATCAGAAGGAAGCTCCAGTCCGGCTTGAGACGCGCGGCCTCATCGAGCAGCTCGTAGTCGAACCATTCGGCGAGCGCTCCGTAGTAACCGGCGATCGGGCGACCCGCCGCGCGGAAGGCGTCGAGATCGCGGTCTCCCGAGGGGAGAGGCGCTTCGGCCGCGAAGCGCTCGTACTCGACGCCGTTGGGCAGATAGAGGGCGTCGGACCGTCGCGCGAGCGCCTGCTCGTGAAGTCTCCGCGCCACGCTCGCGACGATCGTCGCCTCCGCGAGGCCCCGCTCGTGATTGCGCCGGAGAAGCTCCGGGTCGTATGGAAAGACGGTCAGGTCGTCGATCCAGTCATAGACGACACGAGCGTCGGCCGGATAGCCATCCTTCTGCGCGAAGTTGTAGGGGAACGCCCAGAGCAGAGGCGAGGCGATCTGCTGGAGGACGCCGGAGGGTCCCCGGAAGAGAAAGAGATTCGGCTCGATCTCCTTGAACCCGTTGACGTCGTCGTGGGCGTTCGAGCAATCGAAGATCGAAACCCAGTCCGAGCGGGCGAAGGTCCGCGCCAGGTGATGCGGCCGCTGAAAGAGATGGATTCCCCATCCGACCGAGGGCAGGAAGACGACGACGCCCGGCGCCGCGGCGATCCGCTGACGGACGTTGTCGAGCTGATCGCGATAGAAGCCGAGATCGGCTCGCTGCCAGAGGTCGATGCCCTCGGCCTTCCAGTTCTCCCCCCACTTCTGCTCGAACTTTCTTCGGTTCTCGTCGAAGAGCGCCAGGTACGCGTCCTTGCCGAGGAGCCGGAACGACGCCTTTTGCCAGTGGTGGACGAAGGAGTCGCGGGCGCAACGGATCTCCCACCCCTTCTCGCGCACGCGGCGGTTGTAGTCGTTGTCCTCGAACATCCCGATGCCGAACCGCTCGTCCAGCGGTCCGACCGTCTCGTAGACCCGTCGCGGCATCGCCACGCAGAAGAAGGCGACCATCGGGATCGAAAAGGTCTCGCCGTCGTGCTCGCGGACCCACTCCGCAGCCCAGGCCGGCAAGGCCGCGACGTCCGTGTAACCGACCTCGATCTTCGCCGCGTTGGCGATCGCGTTCGTGACCGACCCAACGAGACCGAGCTTCGGATTGGCCGCGAGGTGGCGAATCAGAGCGGTCACCCAGCCTCGCGTCACGACCGTGTCGTTGTTGAGCATGACGAGGTACTCGCCCGTCGAGGCGGCGAGGCCGGCGTTGTTGGCGGCGGCAAAGCCGCGGTTCTCCTCGTTGACGATGATCCGAATGCGGGGATCGCTCCCCCGCAGCTCATCGAGAAGCTCGCGCGTGCCGTCGCTCGAGGCATTGTCGACGACGAGAACTTCGTAGTTCGGCCATTCCGTCCGCGCGGCGACACTTCCGAGACAGAGGCGATTCAAATCGCGGTTGTTGTAGGTCACGACGACAACGGAGGCCTTCGGAAAGGCGCCCGCGACGGCGGCCGACATCGTCTCGAATCGCCGCGCCCAGGTGTTCTCTTTGGCGAAGGCGCGCCGGGACTCGACCTCGTCTGGTTTCGTGTCGCGGAGTGCCGCCTCGATCTCCTTCTCGAACTCGGCAGGGGCGGATGCGGTCCGTACGTGTGGCGCCATCGCCAAAAGCTCCGGCAGCGGCACGGAGACGAGGGGCTTTCCGGCCGCGAAGATCTCGTATGCCTTGACCGGATTGGTCGCCTCGGTCAACGGAGTGACCTTGAACGGGATGAACGCGACGTCGAAGCGTTCGAGCCAGCGAGGAATCTCGGCATATGGCTTTTCCCCCGGCATCGCGACGTTCGGCAATTTCGGAAGCTCTCCGAGGTCGGCGCCCCAGGTCGAGCCCACGAGCAGGAAATCCCAGTCGGGACGCCGACGTGCGAGCTCCGCGACGAGTCCAGCGTCGAACCAGTCGGAGATCGCGCCGTAGTAGCCGACGACGGGCCGGGTGTTGCGAGGCTCGGACACGGCCGCAAAATGCTCGTAATCGCACGCGTTTGGCAGACGCAGAACGTGCGGGTTTTGCCGGCGGGCCTGCTCTTCGAGAAACGCCGATGATGCGAGGACGAGGTCGGCCGACGAGAGAAGCTCCCGCTCTCCCTCGACCATCGCCGCGGTGTTCGAGGAAAACCCGGCGTGGTGGTCCATGAGGTCGTAGACGAGCGGCCAGGCGCAGTCGTCTCGGAAGCGCCGGGCCACGGGCGACCAGAACGGGAGCTGCACGATCGAAGCGGTCGCCCCGAGAGACCGATCGCGCCGGAGAGCGTCGATCCCTTGGAAGAGCGCCTCCGACTCCTCGGTCTCGAGCCGGTCCTTATAGACGTTCTTCTCGGGCCCGCGGAGCGACACCTCGAAGACGTTGCGCGCCTTCTCCGAGATCTCGTAGGGCTGTCCCGCCGGCCGGAACCGCTGCGCGATGTAGAAGACCCGATGGCCAGCCTCCGCGTATCGCTTCATGAGCTGCTGCGGCCGCTGGAAGCGGAAGTCCCAATCGATGATCGGGAAGCAGACGACGTCGTGCCGGTTCTCGATCGCGAGCGGCGCGGCCTCCTTGATGGCCTCGTGCGCCTCGTTACGCCCCGCCCAGTCGGATGGCGGGCGCCCCAGCAGCTTGCGGGCAACGCCCTTCGCCGATGTTTTTGCCCGGCTCACGCCCCGGCGCGCGCTCCAGTAGATATGCGCCGTCTTCCAGAGCCGCGAGGTCTTGAATTGATTGAGCTCCTGGCGAGCCTCGGCGGCCTGGCGCTCGAGAAGCGACTTTTCACGCAGATGGGACTCGCGCTCCGCCTGGAGCAGCTTTTCCGCCTCCGCGGCGCGGCGGTCCGCACCGATCAAGGCCGTGCCCAGCTCCGCGGCCCTCGTCTGCAGCTCCGCGTGAGCCTCGCGCAACGCCTCGAGCTCCGTCGAGGCCTGCTCCCTCTGGAGCATGTTGCCTCGAACGGCGTCGTCGAAGAGCGTCACGAGATCCTCGGTAATCGGGGGCAGAACTGGAGGCTGGAGAAGCAGAGAGGCGACCCGGTCTAAGTCTTCCTCGGCGAGTCGGCGCAGCTCCGCGGATGCGCCAAGCAGACCGAGCCGGCGATCGTCGCGCTTCTCAAGGCCCTGCGCCATCAGGTTGAGCAGATCGCGAGCGGTGACGTCCGCCAGCGGGATCACCATGTCGGAGGCGCCGACGCGCTCGAAGAAGCTGCCGACCTTCGGATCGTAGGCGAGGCCGACGAGGGGCACACCGCCGGCGGCCGCGAAGATCAGAGAGTGCAGACGCATGCCGAGGACGAGGTCGCAGCCGGCCAGAAGACCCGCCGTTTCGGCGGGATGACGCAGCTCCGTGAGGGTCGCGGCTCGATCCGCGTGCCGGAGCCGCTTGCGGATGCGAGGCGCCAGATCGAAATCGTCGGCGCTCGCCCATGGGCTGCGCTCGAATGGTACGAACAGGAGTGTGCCGCCGGTCCGCTCCACGAAGAGGTCGAGAGCCGTAGCGACCTCGCGCTCCCAGAATGCCGGATCGACGCCGATCGACCAGTTGCGGAGAGCGACTCCGACTACCGGCGGCCGCGGCTCGACGCCCGCTCCGGCGAGCACATCCTCGGGGTAGATCTTCTCGAAGCTGAGCGTGAAGGCGGGATCGGCCGACACGGCGATCCGCGAAGATTCCAGACCGGCGGAGACGAGCAGGGCTCTGGAGCCCTCATCCCTCACGGAAATGTGACAGGCCGCTTCTCCGACGGCGCGTGTGAAGCGCCTCGCATGGACGGACTCGAGCGGCCCGAATCCGAGCCCGAAGAGTGCCAGCGGCTTGCGGGCGAGCGCCGCGAGCACGGCGGGACCCGCATAGAAACTGATGCCGCCATGCCTCGGCGTCAGCAGCGCGCCCGGATCGAAGCCCAAGTAGTCTTGAAAGAGACCGCCGCCGCCGACCACCACGAGGTCGGCCTGGCGCGCTTCCTCGGAAATCGCGACGGGATCCTTCCAGCCCACGGCTTCGACCCCGTATCGCCGACGCGTATCGGCGGGATCACCCGACACGACGACAAATCGCGCGTCCGGCGCCCGTCGTCTCAATCCGGCCACGATCGACGCCAGGATCGCCTCGTCTCCAGTGTTGCCGAAGCCGTAGTAACCGACGAGAAGCAGCGTGGATTCGCTCATTCGGAAGAGTGCCGGGGCTTCGGCTCGAAACTTGGGGAGGGGCTCACAGTGGTCAGTTTCTCGCAGGAATGCCTCGGCGGCAACCGGTATGCGAACGGATATCCTGTCGGGAAGATGTTCGAGAGAGCCAGCTTCGGGACCGCGCTCTCCAGACGGCTTCGATGAGAGATCCGAGAATCTTGGCTGTCCAAGTGCTCGCTGCGACGAGTCTCTTGTCGAGCGCGTTGGGCGTATCCGCCTGTCGCCGCGATCCCGCCGACGCCTGGCGCGGCATGAACGTCATCTGGATCTCATTCGATTCGGTCCGCGCCGACCATTGCTCCTTCGAGGGTTACGAGCGCACGACGACGCCCAATCTCGACCGGCTCGCCGCCCGCGGCGTCCGGTTCTCCCGGTGCATTGCGCAGGCCCCGTACACGCTGCCGTCCTACGCCTCGATGCTGACGTCGCGTTACGTGGCCCAGCTCGCGGTGCGCGAGACGAAGGACGCGAAGGATCCGGCGAAAGTTCTGGGTGTCGCGCCGAGCCCCTCGCCCGAGGACGTGCTCCTATCGGAAGCCCTCCACGGCGCGGGTTACCGGACCGCGGCGTTCGTCCAGAGCTGGCTGTCGCAGCCCTTTGGCTTCGACCAGGGATGGGATTTCTTCCGCCACAAGCAGGAGTCTTTGAAGGAGAAGATGCCCCACGTGCTGCGGTGGCTGGAGGAGAACCGCCGGCGCAAGTTCTTCCTGTTCGTCTACTCGACGGATCCGCACTACCCCTACCTGCACTTCCGCGAGCGCAAGGACATCTACGGGCGCTTTCCGAGCCAGTTCGAGGTCACGCTCGACACGATCCAGGGAGTGCGGGAGGGCAAGATTCGCCCTTCCTCCGACGACATCGCCAATGCGATGGCGATGTACGACGAGGGGATCCACTGGACCGACTCGGACCTCGAGCCTCTCTTCACGTACCTCAAGCAAACGGAACTCTCCGAGAACACGATCGTCGTCTTCAACTCGGATCACGGCGAGGAATTCGACGAGCACGGGGTGATCAGCCACGGACAGACCTACTACGACGGCGTCGTCCGCAGCCCGCTCGTCATTGCCGCGCCGCGCCTCCCGCAACCCGGCCGTCGGGCCGACGAGCTCGTCGAAAACATCGACATCGCGCCGACGCTGCTCGAAATGGTCGGCGTGGAGCGCCCGCGCGGATGGAGCGGGCGAAGCCTCAAGAACACTCTCGCCGGGGCTCCGCCGGCGGCGACTTCGGCACCCCGCACGGCCTTTTGCGAGGGGGCCTGGACCTTCTGGATCGGCAGTGTGATCCAGGAGCAGCGAAAGTTCATCCTCGTCACGCCGCAGGAGCGGATGCTCTTCGATCTGGCCAAGGATCCCGACGAGAAATCGAACCTTGCGCTTTCAGAGGCCGACAGCGTCCGGACCCTCTACCACGTCCTGATGAAGCACCTCGGAGGCCCGGGCGGCTGGATCGCCGCCTCGGGCGCGGAGAAGGCTCCCTCCTACGAGACGTGGATGAAGCAGGTCATGACCCACTACGGCCTGGGCGAACAGAGCGAGGTCGTGAAGGAACTGAAGGCGCTTGGTTATCTGCATTGATGAGGTCACCGATGGGGTCAGGTCTGTGAACTGTGAATTTTCCTCCCCGCACGTGGCTCCATCACAGTTCACAGACCTGACCCCGAGCCGGGCAGCGTGACCCGAAACACCGTGCCGCCGCCTTCGTGCTCGCGGACGTCGATCGCGCCGCCGTGCGCGGCGACGACCTGCTCGACGATCGCCAGCCCCAGCCCCGAGCCCTGCGGATTGCGCGCGCGCGCCTCGTCTAAGCGTACGAACCGCTCGAAGATGCGGGACCGGTCCTCCCACGCGACGCCGGGGCCGCGGTCGGCCACCTCGACGAAGACGTTCCCGTCCCGCGATCCCACGTGGATCTCGACCATGCTGTTCGGAGCCGTGTAGAGCACGGCGTTCGAGACGAGGTTCGAGACCAGTCGGAGCAGGCCCGCCCGCTCGCCGCGCACGCGCGCCGGGCCGCTCCTGGAGATGGCGCAGACGACGCCGCGCTTTCCACCCAGCGCCGCTGCCTTGGCCAGCGATTCTTCGGCAATCTCCGCCAAATCGACCTCCTCCAGACGCCGCGGGGCGGCCGCGTCACCTCGGGCGAGTAGCAGGAGTCCGTCGACTTCGCGCGCGAGGCCACGTGAGACGTCGGCGATCGTCTGCAACGAGCGGCGGCGCTCCTCGTCCGTGGCTTCCTGGCGCAGAGCGTCCTGCGCCTCCCCCAGCAGGACCGCCGTCGGCGTCTTCAGCTCGTGCGCCGCGTCGGCGACGAGCCGGCGCTGCGCCTGAAAGGCGCGCTCGAGACGCTCGAAGAGGGAGTTGATCACGGCGGATAGACGCCGGAACTCTTCGCCGCCCGAAGAGACTCTGACGCGGCGCGAGAGATCGGTCGCCTCGGCCTCCTCGGCCAAGTGCGTGACTTCTTCGACGGGCCGGATCGCGCGATGGACCGCGCCGGCAAGGATCGCCGCGGTGCCGAGGAATCCGATGAGCACCATTCCGGCCAGTGCCTGATCGACGCCCGCGAGCGACTGCAGATTCGGCCCGATCCAGCGGAAGACGACCAGCGTCGCCCCTTTGGCCTTCCCCTCCAGGTGCGTGACGAGGAAACGGCAGATCCGGTTCTGTCCGCTGTACGGCTCGACTGCCGTATAGGCCACTTCGGGGCGGTCTCGATAGGGAGCGATCGAGACTCTCTCCTGCGACCGCAGGAGGTTCCCCGTCAAGGCCACCGGCACGTCGCCGTTGAACAGGATCGCCGAGTGATTGGCGAGGCGGAACTCGAACATGTTCGCCTCCAGCCCCGCCTGCAGCGCCTGCCGCTCCTCCTCGGTCAGGCCGACCAGCTCGTAGTCCGACCCGATGGCGACGGCGAGAGTATCGAGCTCACTGTCGATCTCTTCGAAGGCGAGCCGGCGGATGAGCGTGCGCGCCCCCAGAGCGAGGCCGGCCAGAAAGAGCGCCGAGACGAGGGCGCCGGATAACGCGATACGCGTTCGGGCGCGTTCGAAATGGAATATCTTCATCGAAGCCGATAGCCCATGCCGCGCAGCGTCTCGATGCGCGAGCTCTTTCCGCGGCGGTCGACCTTGCGGCGCAGGCGGCCGACCAGAACGTCGATCGTGTTGGACATCGGCTCCTCGCGCTCTCCCCACGCCTGCTCCAGGATTTCCTCGCGCGACACGACCGCGCCGGGCGAGCGCATGAGGAGCTCTAAGATCGTGAACTCCCGGGAAGTCAGCTTGAGGGACTCTTCGCCCCGCCAGGCGAGGCGCCGGCCGGGGTCTAAGCGCAGGTCTCCCGCCTTCAGCTCCGTCGGGGCGCGTCCCACGTTGCGCCGGATGAGGGCGCGAGCGTGCGCCGCGAGGACCTCCAGATCGAAGGGCTTGCCGAGGTAGTCGTCGGCTCCCTCGGCGAGCCCCTCGACCTCGGCCTCCGCATGGTCCATCGCCGTCAGCATCAGGATCGACTGGCGAAAGCCTTGGGAGCGCGCCCGCCGGCAGACGTCGAGCCCGTCGCCGTCGGGAAGTCTTCGGTCCAGAACGAGAAGGTCGTAACTGTGGAGGTCGAGCAGCTCATCCGCCTCGTTGACGCGGGAGGCTTCGTCGCAGGCCAATCCCGCGCGCGTCAACGTGCGAACCACGAGCGACCGCAGCCGCTGGTCGTCCTCCAAAACAAGTGCTCTCATTGCGGGCCCTGCCGCTAGCGTACAACGCGGCCCGGGACGGTATTCTTCGCACGGACCCGAATCGGGGAGGAGCGCATGTCTCTGCTCAAAGGGGTTACTGGTCCTCAACTTCTCGAGACCGCGATCCGAAGCGCGGTCGTGTACATCACGATCTACGTTGCCCTGCGCTTGGCCGGCAAGCGGCACGCCGCCCAGCTGACGATCGCCGATCTGGTGCTGATGCTGCTGGTCTCCAATGCCGTCCAGAACGCGATGGTCGGCGAGGATACGACGTTGGTCGGCGGTTTGGTCGCGGGGATCACCTTGATCGCGATAAACCTCGTTCTGACGCGGATCGTTCTGCGTTCGCATCGGCTGGGGACGCTCTTGACCGGGCAGCCGACGCTTCTCGTCTACAACGGCCAGATCATCGACGCGCATTGCGCGAAGGAGGGCGTTCGCCGCGAGGATCTCGAGGCCGCGATCCGGGAACATGGGCTCGAGGACGAGACCCAGGTCAAGAGCGCGGTGCTCGAGATCGACGGGTCGATCTCGGTCGTCCCCTTTTCCGATGCGGGCAAGGAGCGGCGTCTGCGGCCGGTGCACAGCTTTCGCCGGAGGGTCGGCCGGCGACCCGTCAAGTCGGGATCGGCCTAACGATCCTCGTAGGAGCGGCCCTCGCGGCCGCCCGCCGAGAATATATTAGTGTTTGCTTATGTATTCGAACGGGCGAATGCGGACGAAACGGGCGGAGGCCAGCCGTCTACCATCGGCAGGCCCGCAGCAGTAGGCAACGCCGGCCGCAGGCCAGCGGTCACCCCCCGCCCCTACTACCAGGTCAGATTGAACGTCTTTACGAGGAAGATGGCCATCTGGACACGCGTGTTTGCCGCGTCCGGGCAGTAGCGCAGCGGTGAGGTCGCGCAGCCGCCGGTGACGCCGAGGTTGTAAAGCTCCATGATCCAGGGCTCGAAGGGATCGCCGTTGCTGACATCCGAAAATACGGAGCTCGCCGCCGGCGGTACATGGCCCGACCCATAGAGGGCCTTGAGAAGAAACGGTGCCATCTGCTTGCGCGTCACGGTGCTGCCGGGACAGAAGTTTCCACCGCCGCAGCCGCTCGAGATACCAAGACTCGCCAGCTCTTCGATCCAATCCGCCGCGAAATCGCCCGGCTGCACGTCGCCGAAGACGCCTCCCGTCGCCGGAGGCGGAACGTGACTCGAGCCGAACTTCGCCTTGAGCAGAAACACGGCCATCTGCGCGCGAGTCACCGAGGCGTTGGGACAATAGTTTCCTCCGCCGCACCCGCCGGTGATGCCGAGCTGATAGATCGTCTCGACGTAGTGGAAGAAAGGGTGAGAAGTCGGAACGTCGGCGAACGTCGCGATCGACGTCAGGCAGGCGGCGCCGTTGATCTCCGGGAGCATCTGCTCGTTGATGCAGCGCGAATGGAAGACGTACGAGACGTACTGCCACCCGAGAAGATGGCAGTAGCTCATGATCGTACCGTTGCCGGCTCCGGGGTTCTCGACCGGTCCGCTGTAACAGCCGGGCTCCTGGTTGTAGCAGTGGTCGATCGCGGGCGAATAGCAGTGTGTGTGTTCGGATCCGGAGTTGTGCCCCATCTCGTGCGCCGAGGCGTACTGGTCCCAGAGCTGTAGCGGATAGGTCCCGTAGACCTGTGTGAGCCCATACCCGCCTCCCCAGTCCGAGCCGTAGGGGAAGTCACCCGAGCAGAGCACGCCGATCCAGGCGATTCCGCCGGATACGGGGTGCCCGCTCAAATAGTGGACGTAGGTCCGCGGGTAGCTCGAGGTGGGGCGATTCGCATGCCACCAGTCCCCCAACTGCATCAACTGCGTGAGCGTGTCCCCCCCGCTGTAGGGGTCCGCCACCGCCCACGAGTGGATCTCGGTTACCGTCAGATGCATGGCGAGATCCCGCTCGTAGACCACGTTGACCGCGCCAAAGAGCGTGAGCACGTACGCCGCCATGGCGTTCACGTCGCTACCGAAGTGGACGTAGAGCTGATTGTCCGTCTCGATCCGGATCGCCGCCTTCTTGAACCCGGGCGTCGCGGGGAGATCCGCCACCGGGTAGCTGGGTCCGGCGCTCGCCGTCAGAGGCGCGGGGAGGTTCTCCGCGCCGCACGACCACTCGGTCTGTGTCTGAGCCGTGTTGAGCGGCGAATCCGCCGCGCGGACGACATAATTCGCCTTCGACTCATCCGGTCCCACATAGACATGGCCGGCGGTCGAGTGGACGTACGCGACGAGCTTGTCCTCCTGGGCACCGACGTAGACGGTCGAGTCGGAGTCCCCGTCGACCCGTCCCGAGAAATGCGCGACCGAAGGCAGCGGCAGCGACGAATCCCCCTTCGGCCCCGTCAGCGTGATCCGCGCGTCGGGCGAGGCAACCTCGAAGCGTTTCAGAACCAGCCGTCCCGTCTCCCCGGGAGCGATCGGGAAATCCTCGACGACGGTCTCCCCGGCTCCGGCGTTGCGCAGCGTCGCGAGAGCCGCCGCATCGAAGTCGAGCCCTTCCTGGCCGGAAGCAGCCAGGCGAGCAGCCACCGCGGGGGAGGCCGAAGGATGAACGGGACTGCCGATCGTCGCGGCGGCGGCGGCGAACGCCGCGACCAAGCCGAGTGCCCCGAGAAAGAACGATCGCCAGACCTTCATCATGGTTTCTCCTGGATATCGAGGACAGCTTTCCCGCTGACCCGGGAACCGGCAAGACTCAGGCCAGGGGGAGGCTCGCGCGAAGAATAGGGGACCCAACGACTTTTGCTCCGTGATGGCGGTCACCGTGACGCAGGATGTCAGGAACCAACCCTCCCCGTGTGACATTCCAGAACGGGTCCGATATCTTCACGGCCGAATGTTTCGGCTGCTGGTCACGCTCGCGTGGCTGATCTTTCCCTCCGGCGAGAACCCGCCTGGCGCACTTGTCGGGCAGTGGGAATCCGCCGTTCGGACGCCAGGCGGAATCGGCAACATCCTCGAGTTTCGTCCGAATGGAACGATGACCCAGATTTCCGCTGCCATGGGTGAAGCCGACTACAAGCTGGAAGGGGAGTGGCTGCGCGCCTTCTGGAAGGATCCGGCGACCGGCAAGGTCTCCGAAGTCGACACGCGGCTGGAGTTCGAGGGGGACAGCCGCTTTCTCGAAAAGGGGGAGGACGGCAGCGGCGATACGTGGTCCGAGAGAGTCGGCGAGCCCGTCCGCGGCGGATCGCCGCTGCTCGGCCAGTGGTGCTCGCTCTATCTGGAGACCCTGCCGGCTTACCGCGCGTTCACCCCGGACCGCATGTTCAACCGCTTGCCGATGCAGGTCCTGCGAGGGCGCTACGCCATCGCGGGCGACACTCTGACGGTCGAGATCTCCGGCCAGCCGCCCGGGCAGTACCCCTTCCGCTTCGAGAATGGCCTTCTCGTCATCAAGAGCCGCGACGGGTCCGAAAAGAAGTACAAACGGCCCGAAACGGCGTTGCTGAAAGGGTTTTGAGCGAACTCCAGCGGGGAAAGACTTGACGAACCGCCGAAACGGGGCTACTTTGACGCCTTCCGAATATTGCGATTAAAGGAGGAACCGTGATGAAACGGCTCTTGTGTTCCCTGGCTGGATTTCTGTTTCTGGGAATGCTCACGGCGTCCGCACAAAGCGGGGAGGCGTGGGGTCGGGCGGAGGTGAGCTCGGCGGCCCGACACGACGTCTCTCCGCCGCTGCGGGACATCAAGCCCATCCCGCCTCGATTCGGACCCCCTCACGAGAAGCCCCGGCCGATTCCGCTCGGGCACGTCGAAGGACTTGCCGAGGGAGAGAACGATCCAGCGCTTCAGAGCTCGGCCAACGTTCTGGTCGGTACGACGAGCCCAGTGACGTTCGACGGGCTGGGCGTCGGCGGCGGCTATACGCCGGACGCGGCTCCGCCGGACACCAACGGCGCCGTCGGCGCGACCCAGTACGTCCAGTGGGTCAACGAGGCCTTCGCGGTCTACAGCAAGACGACGGGCGCGCGGCTCTACGGTCCGGCGGCCGGCAACACGATATGGACCGGCTTCGGCGGACCCTGCCAGTCCTCCAACGACGGCGACCCGATCGCCCAGTACGACAAGGCCGCCAATCGCTGGGTCATGACGCAGTTGGCGGTCAGCAGCACGCCGTACACGCAGTGTCTGGCGGTCTCGACGACCAGCGACGCGACCGGAAGCTGGAACCGGTACGCCTTCTCGTACGGCACTCAGTTCAACGATTATCCGAAGCTCGGCGTCTGGCCGGACGCCTACTACATCACGTACAACATCTTCACGAGCACCTTCCAGGGGAGCAAGCTCTGCGCACTCGATCGAGCGAAGATGCTCGCGGGGCAAGCCGCCACGCAGCAGTGCTTCCAGCTCTCCTCGAGCTTCGGCGGCGTGCTCCCGGCGGATCTGGACAGCGCGACGGCACCTCCGGCCGGCGCGCCCAACTACATGTTGAACTTCGGAAACAACTCGCTGAACCTCTGGAAATTTCATGTCGATTGGGCCACTCCCGCCAACACGACTCTGACCGGACCGACCAGCATCCCCGTGGCGGCGTTTACCTCGGCCTGCGGCGGCGGGGCCTGCATCACCCAGCCGTCGACTTCGCAGAAGCTCGACTCGCTCGGCGATCGGCTGATGTACCGGCTGGCCTACCGCAACTTCGGCACTTACGAGTCTCTGGTGGTCAATCACTCCGTGAAGGTCAGCGGCAACAGGCGCAACCAGGTCGTCGGCGTCCGCTGGTACGAGCTGCGCAGCCCAAACGCCACGCCGACCGTCTATCAGCAGGGAACGTATTCGCCGGATAGCAACCGCCGCTGGATGGGATCGATCGCGATGGACAAGGTCGGCGACATCGCGCTCGGATACAGCGTCTCGAGCGCCTCGCTGTTCCCATCGATCCGATATACGGGACGCGTTCCGACCGACCCCCTCGGCACGATGGAGTTGGAGAGCAACCTCTACGACGGGACGGGCTCTCAGCTGCAGAATCTGAACCGGTGGGGGGACTACAGCGCCATGGCGATCGACCCCGTGGATCAGTGCACGTTCTGGTATACGACCGAGTATCTGAAGACGAGCGGCACGTTCAACTGGTCGACCCGCATCGGGCATTTCAAGTTCCCCGGCTGCCAGTAGGTTCCCCAGCCGAACAGGGGATGATCGGCGACTCGCTCTCGCCGGTCATCCCGAGCGTAGCGAGGGATCCCAGATTCGATCGCCAGCGTCGCGGTCGAGCCTGGGATCGTCTCTGCGCTCCTCAGGATGACGGCCGCTGCGCTCCCTACGGCAGATTGAAGGTTTTGACCAGGAACACCGCCATCTGGCCACGCGTATTCGGATTGTCCGGGCAATAGAGAGGCGGGCTCGCCTGGCAGCCGGCCGTAATCGTGCGGTTGTAGAGGTCCTCGATCCAGTCGGCGTACTGGGAGGGACACGCCACGTCTCCGAAGATTCCGGCGCAAGCCGGCGGCGTGTATCCGGAGCCCAGGTCCGCCTTGAGGAGGAAGACCGCCATCTGGGCGCGGGTCACCGGGTTCGCCGGGCAATAGTCGCCGCCGCCGCAGCCGGCCGTGATCCCGCGGGCGAAGAGGTCCTCGATCCAGTCGGCGAAGAGGGACGGACAGGGAACATCGGGGAAGATGCCGGTGCAGGCCGGCGGAATATAGCCGGAGGTAAGCTTGGCCTTCAGTAAGAAGACCGCCATCTGATCGCGCCGGACGGGATTGTCCCGGCAGTAGTTTCCCCCGCCGCAACCCGCCGTCACGCCGTTGCGGAAGAGCTTCTCCACGTAGCTGTGGAAGATGTCGGCCTGCGGGACATCCAGGAAGTCGGCCATCCATCCCTTCGGGAGCGTCCCACTCTGGCCGTCCGGGTTCGTCACGGTCACGTCGTTCAAGGTTCCGGGTGAAAGCAGTGGTGTGGTCGCGGCAATCGTCGTCGGACCGCCCCCGGTCACGCCGGAAGCGGGCGCGCCGCCGATCGAGACCTGCGGCACGTTGGAGAAGTTCGATCCTGAAATGGAGACCTCGGTGCCGCTCCCCGCGGGCCCGGAGGACGGAGCGATCGAGCTCACCGCCGGTGGCGGGCCTCCGGAAAGAATAGTCAGCACGCCCGGCGCGCTCGTCTGCGCTTGTCCGTCGGGATTCGTGACGGTGATCGTGCGGGAGCCGGGCACGGCGCCGAGAGTGTTCAGGTGAAGCGTGAGGGACGTGGGATCGGTGTAGGTCACGCCGCTGACGGTCACGTCGCCTCCCGACACGGATGCCGCAATCCGACTCGGGTACGAGCTACCCGGGTCATAGAAGCCGGATCCCGAGGTGGAGGTCCCTGACACGACGACGTCGACTGACGCCGCGGCCATGACGCTCGGCGGTGCGGCGCTGACGGGCGTCGCCGGAGGCGGAGCGATCAGCTGCGCCACCCGAACCCCGTAGGAATCGACGGCGTTGCAATACTCCTGAATGGTCCACAAAGTCATGTCGTCGTTGGGATCGAGGCTCGTGTAGGAGTAATCGCCCCAGCGCCGCGGCGGGCCGGGATCGGCGGGTGGATTGTAGGAAGTGCTGCTCGAGGTATAGAGCAGCGGGGTCTGAAGCGTCCCCGACGTGTCGCCGGCCAGGCGCCCCGCCGTCGCCGCGTTGATGCGCGCATTGGTGGCGGAGGCGCTCGTCCCGATCGCCGCGTGCCCCTGGCCCGAGACCGCGATCGACGGGATCCAGTAGAAGCGGGGATTGGAAGCCGCGGAGTCGTAGAGCGTTCCCGACTGGACGAGCGATGGACTGACTCCGCTCACGTCGATCTCGTACCAGCGCGAGCCGTCGCGATCTCCGGCGGGGTCTCCGACGCCGGCGCTCGTGACGGCGATGTTGTGCGCGGCCCAGATGTGGCCGCCCCGCAGACTCGCCTCAAAGAGGCGGTCGTCGAGGGCGTCGAGCTGACCGCCGGAGCCGCCGGCGTTGCCCTGGTGCGGAACCGCGAGCGGAAAAGCCGTGGCGGGCACCGTCAGCGAGAGGTTGGCCGAGATCCCGCTCGGCGGCCAGGCGCCGGGGGCGCTGAAGGTGATCTTGCGGAGCATCAGCGTGCCGAACGTCGCGTTGTCGACTCCGGCGACCCAGGAGTCGGTCGCTGCCGCATCCGCGAGCTCGTCGACCCCCTGCGGGGAATAGGGGCCCGGCCCCGTAGGGCTGCCGGTGAGGTTACGGAACGCCACCACGTTGCCCGACGGCACGAGGTCGCCGCCGCCTCCCGAGACGACGGCGCTCTTGCGAACGACGTGCACGCTGGTGCCCTGAAAATTTCCCGCCGTGTCGAAGATGTTGCCCCCGATGACCAGGGCGTTGGAGTCGACACCGAGGGTGTCGTAGTCGAGAAAGAGGTTCGTGTCGCCGACCGGACTGTCCAGATTGTGCTGGAAGAAATAGTAGGTCCAGACCGTCGAGCCCGTGATCGTGCCGGAGTCGCTGACCGCGATGAGGAGCCGGTTGTTCGAGAAGGAGACGTTGAAGTTGATGATCGTCACGATCCAGCGGCCGGAGAGACGGTCGTAGCGCACGCGAGGGTCGCTCGTCGGCTGGCCGTTGCGCACCGAGCTGAAGAAAACGTCCATGTCGGCATCGAGCGCCCCGTCGGCGCCGCCGCTCGACTTGGCGAAGGTGCGGATGCGTCCGTTGACGCCGACGAGAAACTGCGTCGGGCCGGCCGCCCCCATCGTATCCGGGGGGAAGAAGCCGTTCGTGTCGGAGAGCTGGGCGCCCAGAAAGTTGACGCCGATCGTTTGCGGAGCGCTCGGGGCCGGTGCGGCGACCGCAACGGCCCCGGCCGGGAAGGTCGCGGATGCCGGAGAAGAGGGATTCGAAGCGACGTTTTCGCGCGGCGCGAGGAGGCGCGGCTTGATCCATCGCGGACCCGCGATGAAATCCGCGATCTCCTGCCTCGCCATGATCTCCGCCACCGTCTCCTGGTACGCCCTCGAGTGCTGGCCGTAGACCGAAGCCGCGGCGGCGAAAAGGAACGAGAGAACCAGTCCTGTAGCGCGTGTCCTCTTCAGCATGCGATCTCCTGATTCGAAAGAAGGCGATAGATTAACAGGCCTCGAGGCGAGATCGAGCCGGTTCGTTCGATGATGGAAAGGAAGTAGGGAGGCCGTGATGCGATGGATTTTTGGAGCCGTCGGGCTCTTCTGCGCCGCCGCCGGGGCGGCCGCAGCGGACCAGCCGACGCTGCACTACGTTCCCAAACACACGGAGCTGAAGTACACCTTCGGCGGCGTGGCGCCGACCCACCACATCGCTCCCGGAACGCGCATCATCAGCTGGACCGAAGACTGCTACGACGGCGCCGTGACTCGGCCGGATCAGCTCCCGACGAAGGTTCAGCCGCCGGGACACGACAATCCTCAGACGGGGCCTTTCTATGTCGACGGCGCCGAGCCGGGGGACACGCTGGCAATACACATCGAGAAGCTCGAGCCCGCGCGGGCGTACGGTATCTCTTCGCTCTTTCCAGGCTTCGGCGCCTTGAATGGGAGCGATCGCACGGCCGTGCTGCAGCCGGATCTTCCGGAGAGGGTCTGGTTTTACTCGGTCGACCGCGCGCGGGGCGTGGCCCGCACGCGCTCCTCCGACGGCAAGCACTCCTGGGAAGTGCCGCTCGCGCCGTTTCTCGGATGCCTCGGCGTGGCGCCCGCCAACGGCGAGGTCCGCTCGACGATCGTGCCTGACGACTTCGGCGGCAACATGGACTGTCCCGAGGTTCGCGCGGGAAACATGGTCTACCTCGGCGTGCGCGTGCCGGGCGGCCTCCTCTCCTTCGGTGATGGTCACTATGCGATGGGCGACGGCGAGATCATCGGCACCGCCATCGAGGGCGCGATGAATGTCGAGCTGACCGTAGAGCTGATCAAGCATAGCGCCACGGCGTGGCCGCGGATCGAGAACGCCGATTGGATGATGTCGCTCGGGGCCGCACGGCCGCTGGAGGACGCCGCGCGGATCGCGTTCAAGGACATGGTGCAGTGGGTCGTCGAGAAGACCGGCATGGACGTCATCGACGCGTACCAGTTCGTCTCTCAGAACGCCGTCGCGCCGATTACCGAGATGGTCGATCCGCTCTACACCGTCCTCGTCAAGCTCCCCAAGAGCCGCCTCCCCCATTAAGGGGGTCAGGTCTGTGAACTGTGAATTCAGGCGGCTCTCGGGAGCCGTTCGTCGAGACAATCTAGTTCTGAATGGCGCGACCGCTGCGACTGGAGCATCCCGGAGCAGTCTGGCACGTTACGAGCCGCGGTAACGAGCGACGCGAAATCTTTTGCGATGACCACGACAGACAGGATTTTCTTCGGCAACTTGCCGGCGTCGTGACGGAATTCACGTGGCGCTTGCATGCGTACGTGCTGATGGGGAATCACTACCACCTTCTTTTCGAGACGAGTTCCAACCCGGAAAAGGGAAAGAGACCCATGTTCCACATCGCAACGGAGGTCAGCAGGCAGCCGAAGAACCAGACCGCGACCGCCGCCCGCGCGGCCGTGCCCGGACCGGCGCCGTAGCGCGGCCGGATGGCGGCGTAGAGCCAGACGGCGGCGATCGCCCAGGCGAAGCCATAGATGAGCCAGACGGCCAGCGTGCCGCCACCGGTCGGCACCGACTTACCGAGGGCCTTCATCGCCTCGTCCATCTGGCTCTTCAAGACGACTTCGTGCAGCACCCCCTCCGAGATGTTGACGATGATGCCGGCCAGGATGCCCCCCAGGATCATCCGTGAAAGGTTGACCTTGCCCATGCATCCTCCTTCGCCGCCGAGGGCGGCCTATTCAAGGAATCCGTTGGCGCAGCCTAGCCCAGTCTTCGGCCCGGTCAAAGAGCGCCGTCGCCGCGTCGGGCTATTCTTGGGTCCCATGATGGACAAGACGATCGCCGTCATCGGTGCCGGCAACATGGGCACGGCTCTTCTGCGAGGCATCTTGGCCTCGGGCTGGGGACGCCGGCGCAGGCTCGTAGCTTCCCATCCCAAAGAGGAGAAGGCCGCTGCGATCCGCAAGGAGCTCGGCATCCGTGTCTTCGCGAAGAACGCGGAGGCCGCGAGCGAGGCCGACGTTCTGATCCTCGCCGTAAAACCCCAGATCCTGGAATCGGTCTTAGTCGAGGTCCGGCCTGTCATTTCCCCCCGCCGGCTCCTCATCTCGATCGCCGCCGGATTCCCGACGGCGCGCGTGGAGTCGGTCGTCGGGGAGAAGATTCGTGTCGTTCGGGCTATGCCGAACGTCGCGGCCGTCGTGCGGCTCTCCGCCACGGTCCTCTGCGCGGGGCGCCACGCGAGGGCCGCGGAGCTCAGCCAGGCGAGGCACATCTTCGAATCGATCGGCGTCGTCGTGCAGCTCCCCGAGTACCAGCTCGATGCCGTGACGGGGCTTTCCGGCAGCGGCCCCATGTATGTCTTTCAGATCATCGAAGGATTGAGCGACGCCGGCGTGCGCGTCGGACTGTCCCGCGACGTCTCCACCATCCTGACGGTCCAGACCGTTCTCGGAGCCGCCAAGATGGCGGAGGTACTCAAGATCCATCCCGCAATGCTCAAAGATCTCGTCACCTCGCCGGGGGGCACCGCGATCGCGGCGCTCCACAGTCTCGAGCGCAATCGCTTGCGCGCGATCCTCATGGACGCCGTCGAGGCGGCGGCGGCGCGCTCGAAGGAGCTGGGACAGACTCTCGGCTGAGACTTCTGAGCGGGCCCTCGACGCGCCCGACGGGAGCCAAGGAGACTTCTCGGTTCGAGTCAGAGGGACGAATCTCGTCTCACTTCATTCTCGGTTCTTCTTGAGATACTCCGAAGGAATCGGGTTGTCGGGCCGCTCCGTGTCCCAGACAACCGAGGCGATCCACCAGCGCCGGCCGTCCCGGACCAGCTGGATGCTGTTGATTCCGCGGACGAAAGGCTTCTCATCGGAGACCGCGCGGCGCGACTCGTACGTCGAAAAGACCTGACAGACGTTGCCGAAGCAGTCCGTCTTTCGCGCAATCTCCCGCTCGAAGAAGCCGGCTTGCTCCCCTTTCTGCTTCTGCGCCGCGATTCCCTTGCGCACGCGATCCTGGAATCCGTCGACGTCGAGCACCGTGAAGATGTCGTCCCGAGGCGCCTTCGGAGGAACGAGCATGCCGACGGGAAGAAAGATCGCGCGCATCCGCTCCCAGTCCGGCTCGCCGTCGGTCGCGTGGCTGACCGAAGCGTAGAGCGCGGCGACGATCGCGTCGACCGAGGCGCCGTCGGAGACAGAGGGTCTGCCGGAGGGCGGGGACGCCGGTCTCCGGGCGGGCGGGGGACCCCCGGGCGTCGGCATCTGTCGTTGCTCGACCTCCGCATTCGGGTCGTGGAGGCGTTGCCGCACGATGGGTGTCACGCCGGGGGGAAGGAGGGGCTCCGGCGTCGGCTGTTTCGCCATCTGCGCGGTGAGAAGGGGAGCGCCGGCCAGGACGGCCGCGGCGCCGGCGAGTGCGAGGAACTTTTTCATCGAGTTCTCCTTGTGACTCGTACGAAGTCGGCGATCATCGTATTTCACGGCTTGAGAAGATTCGAAGGAATCGGACCGTCAGCGATTCCCGCGCCGACTCAGCCAGCCGTCCACCGAGAACCGATCGGCCTCGCGCGGAAGCATCAGGATGAAGAGCAGAAGCGCCAGGCGCGGGACGACGTGCGTGTGAAATTCGTAGAGAGGCTCCTTCATCAGGTGCCCGAACGTCACGATGAGGAGCACGAAACCGAGCGAGATCAGCGCCTCGCGCACGCGCCAGCCCAACAGCAGAAGCATACCGGCGAGAAGCTCGACGATCGGGATCGCGAGCCCGGTCGCCCACAGGGCCCAGCCGGGCAGAAACGTATCGGCGTACGGATCGACGAAGTACTTGCGCGCGTGCCCGCTGGGCGTCAACTGGAAGACTTTGTAGACGCCCGCCATGAAGAAGATCAATCCGAGCACTCCGCGAGCAAAGAAGATCGCCCATCCTTTTCGCGCCGTCTCCCCAAAGCTCATGCGTTGGAATCCCCGTCTTGAGCCGCTTGCGACCGGAGTAGACTCCGCCACGATTGCGGCCCTGAACCCGGACAAGATAAGCCCTCTGCGCCGCGGGAGGACCGATGGAAGCCTCCGAAACCAAGTCGCTTCCCGAAAACGCCTACCGGCCCCTCCCACCCGGCGAGGCGTACAAGCCCGTCGTTCCCGCCCCGGCGAAGCTGCCGGAGGCGACATGGCGTTCCGTTCTCTGGGGCCTCTTTCTCTGCGCGATCTTCACGGCCGCCTCGGCGTACTCGGGGCTGAAGGTCGGGCAGGTCATGGAGGCCGCGATCCCGATCTCGATCCTCGCGATCGGGCTCGCCCGAATCTACCGGCGCCGCTCGACGATTCTCGAAAACGTCATCATCACCGGCGTCGGCGGAGTCTCGGGCGCCGTCGTGGCGGGCGCGATCTTCACTCTGCCCGCCCTCTACATCCTCAAGCTCGATCCACATCCCTGGCAGACGATCTTCATCGGCCTGGCCGGCGGCTGCCTGGGGGTGCTGTTTCTCATTCCGCTCCGCCGCTACTTCGTGCGCGACATGCACGGGCGGTTCCCGTATCCCGAGGCAACCGCGATCACCGAGGTCTTGGTCACGGGAGAGAAGGGTGGCTCCCAGGCCCGGCTGCTGCTGGAGGCCACGGGCATCGCCGCGGTCTACGACTTCTTCGTGACCACCTTCCAGGTCTGGAAGGAGACCGTGGACTTCCAGTTCGTGCCAGCCGTTCACGCGCTCGCCGAGAAGGCGCGGGCGGTGCTGCGCTTCGACGCGATCGCGTTCATCCTCGGGCTCGGCTACGTGATGGGCCTGCGCGCCTCGACGCTGCTCTGCGCGGGAGGCGTGATCTCCAACTTCTTGCTCGTGCCGCTGATCTGGATGATCGGGCGGCATCACCCTGAGGCCATCTACCCCGCGCCCATGCCGATCTCCGAGATGGACGCCGCGTTGATCTACCGGTGGTACGTGCGCTACATCGGCGTCGGGGCCATCGCGACCGCCGGCATCTTCGGGATCCTCAAGTCCCTGAAGATTGTGATCGGCTCGTTCTCGATCGCGGCCAGGGCGTTTCGCCACGGGAAGGGAGAGGGCCTGGAGCGCACCGATCGGGACCTGGCGATCGGCAAGATCCTGATCGGCATCGTCGTCACGTCTCTTGCGGTCGCCGTCTTCCTCGGAAACCTGGACGCCCGGGCTGTCGTCGTCTTGATCGGCCTGGCGCTCACGCTCGTCTTCTCGTTCTTCTTCACGTCGGTTGCCGCCAACGCGATCGCCACGACCTCGCGGAATCCCGTGTCGGGTATGACGATGCTGACGATCATCATCTCCTCGGCCGTGCTGCTGGAGTTCGGCGTTTCGGGGCGCACGGGCATGTTCTTCGTGATGGCGATCGCCGGCATGGTCTGCACCGCGCTCTCGGTCTCGGGCCAGACCATCACGGACCTCAAGACGGGTTACTGGCTGGGCTCGACGCCCGCCGTGCAGGAGCGCGTCAAGTTCTACGGCGTCGTCTGCTCGGCCGTCGTCGTCGGTCTCGTCATCGTCGCGCTCGCGCAGACCTTCCAGTTCGGCGAGACCGCGACGGGCGATCCGCGACCGGTGCTGGTCGCGCCGCAGGCCTCGATCATGAAGGCGCTGGTCGAGGGGTTCATGAGCCGGCAGCCGGTCCCGTACATCCTCTTCGGCGCCGGGGCGATGGTGGCCGTGAGCATGGAGATGCTCGCCGTGCCGCCGCTGATCGTCGCGCTGGGCATGTACCTGCCGCTCGAGCTGAACTCGCCGGCGTTGGTGGGAGGGGTGATCGCGCACTTCGTCCAGAAGCGGTCCGGGCGCGTCGGGGAAGCGCCGGGACGCGCGATGCGCGAGCGGGCCGTGATCATCGCCTCCGGTCTGATGGCCGGTGGAGCGCTTGGCGGCGTCTTCGGCGCGGCTCTGCGTCTGTTCGGTTGGTACCGCGAGGACCTCGTCAAGCTGCCGTTCTACGACAACGATCCGGTGTCGCAGCTGGTGAGCTCGGTGGGGTTCTTGCTGCTGTGTGGCTATTTGTGGTTTGGAGCATTGAAGAAGCAGAACGTCTGATGATTGGCGATTGTCGACTGCCGATTGCCGATTTGCCATCGCGTTCAGGCTTGGCGGAGACAATGGATAGGTGGAGAGAGTCTCTGGTGAACGATAAGCCTCCGGTCTCGAAGACGGTGATCATGCAGGCCCGGGCGAAGGCCTTCGCCTTTGATGTGCTTCGAATTGTTCGCACCCTTCCCCAATCCTTGGAAGGCCGACTCCTGGGGAGGCGGCTACTCCGCTCCGGCATGTCAGTAGCGGCAAACTACCGGGCGGCATGCCGAGCCCGCTCGCGAGCAGAGTTCATTGCCAAGATCGGGACTGTCGTCGAGGAGGCGGATGAAACGATGTTTTGGCTTGAGGCGCTTACAGAGCTCTCCATCCTCAAGAATGCGACCGTCGGACGAGCCCTTCGGGAATGCAATGAGCTCGTCTCAATCTTCGTCGCCTCGCGCATTACTGCCCAACGCCGTGCTCTCAAATCGGCAATCGGCAAGCAATCGGCAATAGATCCAGCGGAGCATCGATGGATCACCTCGATCTCGCAACCGCCACGGCAATAATCGGCATCGACACCCTCTGGGGCGGCGACGTGATGAACCCGTCGGGCACCGGCCGCTTCATCGCAGACTCCTGGTTTTCCGACGAGCCGCTGCCGGAGGCTTACACGCACCCGGCGGCGAAGAAGGTGCGCGAATCTGGCGGCGTCTCGGCGAAGGAGCCCGACCGCGCGGCGATCGAGAATTACCTTTCCGCCGTGGACGTAAAAGGCGCCATCGGCGGAATGACCACGGAGGGAAGGAAGCTCGAGGGCCTGCGCGGCGCCTACTTCGAAGGGCTCGGCGTCTGCTTCTCCGCGATGTGGGACCTCGTCATGGAGATCCTCGGCAAGGGTCCCCCCGTCCCCTACGAGCGCTGCGTCCTGGGGTCCACGGGCAAGCCCCCCGAGCCTTCGTATCCGGAAGAGAAGCGCCGGCGCGCGGCCGAGCTTCTGGCGAAGGCAGGATATCCGTCGAAGACCGGAGACGAGCTGCTCGCCGCCGTCGACGCGTGGCGGAGCGAGCGGATGGTTCCGGGAAAATCGATTCCCGCGCTGGCCGACGCCTTCATCGCCGAGTTCGACGCCGGAACCTCGAAACACCTGGCGCCGTATCTGCCCGCGGATCTGCGCGGCGTGCCGCGGGCCAACATGAAGTTCCTGCCCATCAAAGACGCCTGGTTCTCGGGCTCGATGAACTATCTCGGCCGGGCGCGCCGATCCGACGGCACGCCCGAGTACGAGGCGACCTACGAGATCAACGCGTCGCTCCAGATCTCCGTGCCGGAGTTCATGCAGCTCGTCTCGCACGAGGTCGTCCCGGGTCATGTGACGACCTCGGCCTTGATCCAGGCGCTCTACGTTTTGGGGCGAATGGGCTTCGAGGGGACCGTGCTGACGATGAACACCCGCGCGGCGGCGCTGGCCGAAGGGATCGCGAACAACGCGATCTTCATCGCGATGGGCGTGACCGAAGTCGAAGAGCTTCCCGACGAGGACCTCCAGATCGGCGTCCTGCTCGCCCTGCTCCAGGACGACGCCAAGAATCAGTCGTCGTATCTGACGTGGAAGGAAGGGGTCGCGCAGAAGGACGTCGCCGCCGTTCTGCGGCGCGACTATCTTGTCTCCGAGGAGCGCGCGGACAAGCTCTCGGGCGCCTGGGGGCGACACCCGCTCCTCGGACGCATGTACCTGCCTGCCTACCGCGCCGGCACCGAAGCCGTCGCGGAG
>DASXTI010000147.1:0-16792 GCA_036505535.1 Thermoanaerobaculia bacterium | reverse complement strand
CGTTCGGTACACCCACTACTCGCTGATGATCTTCGGCTACAACCGGATTCCGATCGTCTCCTGGATGCGAGGACAAGCCACCGAGTCTCTGGCACACGCGCAGGAGGCGGGCGAGAAGATCACGCACCTGGGGGAGCACCCCTCGCTGGCGATCGGGCCGCTGCTCGAGACGCACCGGCACGACATCGGCGACATCTTGCGCGAGGCGCTCGAGCACGAGAAAGGAGGCCTCGCGCACTACCGCGGCCTGCTCAAGCTCGTCGAGGGCCGGTCCACCTTTCTGGAGGAGTATGCCCGTCAGATGATCTTCCAGGAGGAAGCCCACGTAGGCGAGGTGGAGAAGATGCTCCGGCGCCCGGCCTAGCCGTCAATTCTTCGAGAGGCTATTCTCGCGAAGGCTCGCGTCGCCGCCCCGTCGCTAGGGGATTCTCCCGCGAGGACCCGCGGCAACCCGGGATTTGGTGCGAAAGGAGGGACTCGTGCCGGCCGCTCGCTGTGCGAGACGCGGCCTGCGGCCGCGGCCGGCGCTCCAAAGGCGAGGGGGCTGCGCCCCCTCGTTCACCCCTGAGGGTTCTCGTCCTCTCCTTTCGCACGCACTCCCGCCTCAAGAAGACAAGAACGAATTGGTGCGAAAGGAGGGACTCGAACCCAACTACCCGCGCTGACAGGCAACGACTTGCGAGCGACTTTGCGCTTCTCAGCCCGCTTTTTTGCGCTGACGGAGCAGGCGGGCAGCCGAAGGCGATGAGCGAGTCCGCTCGACGCCCACCGGCCAAGGTCACGGTCGGTCTGAATTGGGCTGGTCTGTTTCTGTCTTTAGGGCGCGACTTTGGTGGAGGTTCCTTCTACGATGGTTACATAACGGCCGTTCGCGTCGAGCATTTCATACTTCGACGTAAACTGAGAGGCTGATTTGATGGTGAGTGTCGTTCTTCCTTTGACGGCTTTGCCAGACACCTTGTCTTCAACCATCCACGTCCAAGTATTTCCGTTAACCGTTCCTGTGCCGATACCCACAAGTCCGGCACTGTTTGCGTAATATGATGTGTAGACCTTCGCATGGCTGTCATAGGCCATGATACCAACGGTCCTCGGTATGATTTGCCCTTCAGCGCGGCGAACCTCGAGATAGAATCCCCCCGGATCCAATGTATATGTTTCGGTGGTGACAAACTTAGCGGCCGGCAGAAACTCGTTGGCTTTAATCTCGCCTTCCGTTTTCCATGTGCCAACGAAGTACTCCAACTTCTTGTGCTCGGGGCCTGGCTTCGGGCCCTCTGGTGGAGCTTGTGCGAGTGAGAGTGCTGTGAATCCGCAGATCAGAATAACGTTGACCGACGATCGTATGCTCATTTTCTTCTCCTTCGAAAGCGCGATCAGGTTCCTCGAGGCGGGTGGTCATCAGATTTCGGCGACTTACATAGCGGCTGAGGAATCCCAGGACAACTGCTAAGACGACGAAGAGCCCGGCTAAGACGACGAAGAGCCCGGGCAGACCGTCCGGACTCATGTTGATCATCGGGTTCGGGTAGCGCTCTTCTCTAGGCATACCCAGCACATAAGGCCGCCTAACGGGTGGCGCGTCAGCGGCGAGCGAAGAGCCGAAGGCGATGATGGAGTCGGCTCTGGCCTCATGCTCCGTCCCGCCCGAACTTCAGCACCTTGCCATCAGCGTACTTCTTCAGCGCGTCCGCGTCCATCGCCTCCCTCGCCGCCAGCGCCGCCCGAAGCTCTGTCTCCGAGCCGATACTGTAGCGGTTGAAAACCTCGTCCGTGGTGTGGCCGGAGAACGCCTTGATGATGTGACGCGGCTGCCCCGCCTGATTCATCTGACGGATGGCCGAGCGCCGGTAGTCGTGGAACGTGCGGCCTTCGACCCCGGCCCTCTTGCAAGCCCGCGCGAAGCTCCCCCAGAAGTCACCGACGCGCTCGCCGTGGCCGCCGTGGAAGATGAGCTCCGCCGGCGACGTGCTCCGCCTTGCTTGCATCCTGCGCCCGAGGATCTCCAGAAGGCCGCCCTGAACGGGGTACATCCGAGGCCTTCCGCTCTTGGTGTTCTTCGCCTCCAGCCTCATCATGTCGCCCTCGCTGTAACAACCCCAGGTCAACGTCAGGATCTCGTTTCGCCTGGAGCCCGTGAGCCACGCCCACCGGCAAATGTCCTTCAGGACTTCCGAGGGAAGCTCCTGCACGATCCGCTCGTGCTCCCAGGGCTCGACAAACCCCTGTCTCGCGTTTGACCCGGCCTTACAGAGCCTTTCGACCCTGGGGCAGATGTGCTCAAGTTTCGCGAGTCGGTACGGTGGCCGAAGCAACCCGCGGTGCTGGACGACCTTCGACTCGATCAGGGGAACCGTGACCGAGCCGCACGGCCGCTTTGTGATCTCGACGGAGATCTTAACGAGGAGCGACGACAACGCTGTGCTCGAGGGCTTGAGGTCTAGCGCTGATGCGCGGATCGCTGTGCCGATTCCCCACGTGCTATAGGTCCAGCAGTATCCGAACCCTGTCGGCGACCGTCTCAAGAGTTGCCGGCGCGACGTGGCCGTAGTAGTCGATCAACCGTTCCTTTGCGATCGTTCGAACTTGGTCAGCCATAGCGTAGCTGGTCATCGTGAGGTTAGCTTCACCCTTCGGAATTTCTATGCGGACCGAAGTGATCAGCTCTTGACGGTGCTTCGTAGTCAGAGGGACACCAATGACCAGTTCGGCTGGTCCCTGGTTGAATCGATCGTTTGAAAGAATCAGAAAGGGCCGGACCTTTGCCTGCTCCCGTCCCCTAACCGGATTTAGGTCGACCTTCCAGACGTCGCCCCGAGCGGGCGATGCGAGCGCAACGCTACTCGTTGGCGAGTCCGTCCATCAGCGTGGAGTCGAGCAACTCCCGCTCGCTCAGTTCCTCAGCCCATACCGTCCGATTTGATCGAAGAGCCGCAAATCCGGCGTTCATGCTCTGAAGAATCGTCTCTCGGCGTTCGCGCTCGACGGCAGAGGCGAGGATCTCCTTCTTCGCGCGCCCAGTCTCGGCGGCAATCTCGGAAAGCTTGGAGTCGGTTTGTGCGTCGATCCTGACGTTTCGATCAGACTTCAAAGCGGTGGGCATACCCCCTCCATCGCGTACTCACTTGCGTGCAGAATTGTATACAAATCTAAGGCGGAAAATCCCGAACTCCATAACTAACTGAGAATAAGATATTTAGACCCAGGCCGAGATGGGCAAGTTTGGATTCGCCGAGCTACCCCCTTACTGCTTCTGAACCTCTGAGAGCACGCGCTGTTTCGCCTCCTTGATCAGGTCCGAGTAGCCTGTAATTGACGCGCGATCAGTCGCCTGGGCATCGAGTTTCTGAATCTTCTCTTTCCCGTCGCGAATGTCGTCACGAACAGAACGTACAGCTCTCTCGCGTTCGTCTGAAGCGGGCTCCTGCATGAGAACTTCAAGGGTGCGCTTATCGATATCTAGCTCTTCCTGGAGTTTGGCCTTCCTGGAACCCGACCGTATCTCTTCGAAATCTTTCTGGCCTTGCTCCCTCTTCTCCTTGGCCGCCTTGCGGTGCCACTCCTCGACTTCTTCGCCAGGCGCTAGGTAGTCAATAAACCCGTGGATGTGCCAGGGGAATAGGAATCCGTCCTCGTCGACGTCCCAGTTAGGGACACCGAGAATTTGGTCTTCCCCTTTCTCCCTAACGAGAGCGAACGCGACGAGATTCGAGACGTGAACCTCATCGCTCTCGCTCCCAGATCTCGTGACGACTCTCCAACCGACCGCCGGAATGATTGAAACGATTTGTCTGCGATCCTTGCGATCGGCATCGATCTCGCGCTCGTCGCCTTCATCGTCTTTGTCGTACATCGGATCCCCTCCTGTTTTGCCGCCTCCCGGACTTGAATCGCGGCGAAGATCCTACTCCTCCACGCTAGATGGCGGAACAGCGACTAGGACACTTTGTGTCCGTAGGAAAGAAACAGCCGCCCCAACCGAGCCTGGGCGGCCATTGAAAGCGGCGAAACCCACGCGCTCCTGTTGCGAAGCCACCGGATCTCGTTGGCGAAGAGGGGCCTCACAATCGATGTATCCGGGCTGACAGTCTGGCTCGATTGAGACAAGGCCTTTCGCAATCGCATCGAGTAGATCGAGATCTCGTGTTCCTCCTTGCAGTACGGACACGAGAAGGCCTTCTTTTCAGCAACAGCTTTCTCCACGAAGAACTGGCCGAAGCCGTCAGTCTTACGACCAGCGCAGAAGAGGATCGCCAGCGTCCGGCCGCGGCCTCCCTGCTCGATCTGCCAGAGCCCAGTCCTGACCGCTACGCGCTCGTCCTGCTCCTTCGGTTCTTTCTGCTGGCGCCGCTCGTCCTTCGGTGAATTCGCGGGTACCTGTTTGGCCGATCCCTTTCGGTCGGCCTTTCCCTTCTTCCTCATCGTCGTCTCCCTCCCTGTTTACCGCGGAGAACAGCCCGCAGCCACTCATTACCGCTGCTGTGCTACGAACGGGTTCCTTCCTCAGGTGAGACCCTGCAAGATTAGGAAATGGTGAGTGGGATGAAACGGCGAATTTCTTAGGAAATGTGACAGGTCCTTGCCGGACCTGTCATGGAAATTGGTGCGAAAGGAGGGACTCGAACCCTCACGGTGTTACCCACAGGTTCCTGAAACCTGCGCGTCTACCAGTTCCGCCACTTTCGCGGGGGATCGGGAAGGTTACTCGCGTGCATCTGAGGAATCAAGTGTTCGCCGTGAGCCTTCACGCCCTCCCCTGCCTGGGCGGACCCCGAAATCACGCCGAAATCCGCTGGAGTCCGTGTCGCACGCCAACAGCTTCTGAAGAGTCCGTCGATACCGCCGCTGGCTTCCTCTCGGAATTCCCGCCGCGCGGCAGGCCTCGGCGAACGTCGCACCCGCGAGTATGCGGCTGGTGATTCCAAGGAGTCGACGCTTGTTGAGACGACCTCGGGCGGCGCCTGCGCGCAGCAGACTTTCCTGAATCGTTCGCTCCGAGAATTGGCCTTCGTCCATTGCGCACGCGACCGAGGACGCCGCCGCGATGGGGACCTCGTTTCGACGGTTTCGCCAGAAGTCGCAGGCTCTTCGGCGCACGATCACCAAAAACAGGCCGTCGCTGCAGGGGCGACCGCACCGATCTGCCTTTCCGAAGTCGAGCAGCGCCTGCGCTAGGATGTCATCCACATCCTGCGTGCGGATCTGATACTGGCGCCTGACCAAGCGCCGCGCGTAGGCGATGATGGATTCCGAGGGTACACCGCTGGCTGTCGCTCCGAGGGCAGTCCTGATAGCGGTTGCCGTTGGTGTCGGCGTCGATCCACCCCGGTCGCGCAAACTCTATGTGATGCAATCCAGCATCCGCAACCGATTTCACCTCTAGAAGGCCTGCTTGGGAGGGCCCTGACATGCCGTCGACGCATCGTGCTCTCTTTCGACCGTTTGGCGTGCCGGAGCTGCTGGCGCTGTCGCTCGCGTTCGGATGCGCTTGCCGTGCGACACAGCCGACGCCGGGGCCCGCGCCCGGCCCGGGCCCGACTCCCCCTTCCGCCATCCTGGCGGAGGGTCTACTGAATCCTGAGGCTCAGCAGGCCCTTCTCTCTAAGCCCGCTCCATCGAGCGGCATCCGTCTACAGCCCCCAGACGGCCCGCCATTCCGGTTCATTATCGACAGCGCTCAGCCGGCTGGGAAGGCAATGACGTACCTCGGGCACGTCGAGGGCGCCGACGGCTCGTCCGGCACGATCGTCGTCATCGGTTCGGTGATTTCGGGCTCGATTCGAATTCTTGGACGGCCCGTTTACGTGCTGGCGACCGACCGCGCCGGCAAACCCGTCATCCGGGCCGTCGACCCTTCGAAGCTACCTCCAGACCATCCGGCCGGCTACGGGGCACGCCCTGGCAGGAGGCCCTCGCAGCCGCCTCGACCGACGGGGACCGTCGGAGACACGTGCACCACGGATGACCCGACACGCGTCACCGTCATGATTCTCTACACACCCGAGGCGAAGACGGCCGCGGGCGGAACGGACGCGATCGAATCGTCCATCTACGCCGCGATCGCCGAGGCGAACCAGGCCTTCGTGAACAGCGACATCAACATGCAGTACGAGCTCGTGCATCTCGCGGAGACCTCGTACACGTCAACAGGGAACTTCCTCACGGACGTCTGCCGGCTCCACGACCCGGGCGATGGCTTCTTGGACGGCGTCCAAGCCATGCGGGACCTGTATAAAGCCGACCTCGTCGCCCTGCTGGTGCCCGATAGCTCGAGTTGCGGCATAACGTACGGTGAGCTCATCGACCCGAGTCTTGGCTGTAACGACGCTTCGAACCACGACGTTGTGAGCTCGCCCGCGAATTCACACGAGGAGGGCGCCTACCACATCTTCGCGCTCAGCTGCATTCAGACCAACTTCACGCTCCCGCATGAGTTCGGTCACTCCGGCAGCGCTCGTCACAACTGGCAATGCGACGGCTCGGACAATGCGCCGACGCACAGCAACCACGGCTACTACTACGACGACGGAACTCCTGCCGCTTCGTGGCGCACGATACTGACCTATCCGTCGAACAACCCTTGCGGCCATAATGGCAACCGGGTGCCCTACTTCTCCAACCCGGCTATCAGCTACCTCGGCCATCCGACGGGCACCTCCTCTGGCTCGCAACCCGCCGACAACCATGACGTCCTCAATACCACCCGCAGCATCCTGGCGAATTACCGGTGCTCGGCGCCCGCGCCCGCGAACGTCTGGATGAAGGACACCTGGGGCGACACGGGCGCCGAGCCGGATCCGGACCCGGACATCATGTACGCGTCTCCGTACACTTGGACACGGCATGCGGCAGATACAGCCGCCCCGGGCTTTACGGACCGCTACCAGCACGAGCACCAGCACGAAAACCCCATCCTGCACCAGCCGACTTGGGCCTACGTCAAGCTGCACAACGGCGGAAGCGCCGGAGCCGGCGGGCACGTGAAGCTCTATTACGCCCACGCGTCGACGTCGCTTGCATGGCCGGCCGGATGGACGCTCATCGGGGACATCACCGTCGCCGCCTCTTCCTTCGCGGCCGGCGCGACGAAGGTGGTCGAGATCACCTGGGCGGACCCTCCGGGCACCGGCCACTACTGCCTGAGCGCGCGCTGGGAGTCTGCGGCCGACCCCATTCCCCCGGAGACGACCGACATCGATGCCAACACCCGCAACAGCAACAACGTCATCTGGCGCAACCTCGAGATTCTGAAAACAGACGGAGGCGACGTCACCACCTCGTTCATCGCCCGACCGCTTTTCGGCCGCACCTTCGCGCTCGAGTTCGTGGCCCCCGGCCGGCGCCCGTACCTTCCTTCCGGAGAGCTCACCGTGAATTTGAAGGCCACCGGCGCCCCGCTCGTGGCCAAGCCTGGCGAGGGGGTCGTCGAGGCCGCACCGGGGCAGTACCGAGTCCACGCCTCCGGTGGACGCATCGACCTCGTGCTGCCGCAGACGACGTCGGCCTTCGTGACGGCTGAGCTTCGGTTCCATCGTCCGGAGAAACTCGAAAGACGTGCGTACCGGGTTCTCGTAAACCAGGTCGAAGTCGCGCAGCCAGGCGGTGCTCCAAAACGCGTCGGCGGCATGGCCTACGACCTCCAGCCGTAAGCCACTTCAATATCAATTGTTCGCGGGCAGGGGTCTCGCCCCGTAGCGAACCTCTTCCGCTTGGAGGTGGCGGTTGACGGCGCGGAGCAGCTGGTCGTAGTCGACGGGCTTCCGCAGCACGGCGGTCGGCGATAGAAAGTCGTCCTCGTCTACCGTGGCAGAGATCACCACTGCGGGGATCGACGCGATCGCCGGATCGCGGCGCTGTCGGGCGAGAAATTCCCAGCCGTTCATCACCGGCATGCTCAGGTCGAGAAGAATCAGACAGGGCCGCTGTCCTGCGCGAAGACGGTCGAGCGCTTCGTTTCCGTTTCGCGCCTCTTCAATCCGGAAATCTTCGTCGAGTAGGACCGAAACGAATGCCTCGCGAAGATCATCGTCATCCTCGACTACGAGGACCGAGTGCCGGTGAGCCATCCAAACCCCTCAAAGCAAGCTATTGCAAGCTTCGGGCCGAATGTACGGGACCGAACAGACCCATCCGTCGTTGATCCCGGTCGAGAGGCCAACTTCAGGCACGATTTCTGCAAGGTATGGCGCCCAGCATCGACTCCCGCCAAAAGTGCCTGCCACCACCTCCGCGCTCAGCGGAGCCTCGTCTATTTGAGCGCCTTGCTGCCTCGACCCTCTACAGAATCGCGGCAGGACGATCTAGAGATCAGTGCACCCGCGCAGCTACGCGGGGGGCAGGCCGAGCTCGATCTCGGCCTTCGGCAGGATGATGGCAGTCTCCTTGATGCCCTGATCCACGCAAACGAAGCAGCCCTTGTAGACGTTCTCGTAGCCCATCTTCATTTCGCGCCCCGTCACGAAGAGCTCACGCGGCGGGTAGGGCTCATCAAGCCGCTGGAGCGTGACCAGGATCCCGCCGGGCACACGCGCGCGCTGCGAAATGGCGAATCGATGAGGCGGCTCACGGGTGCACTGGAAAGAGACCGCCACCTCAGTGCTCGCTGGTCTCTTCTTCCTCCGAGGCCAGATTGACTGAGGTCATCGCCGCTTCGACGGTCGGGAAGACGCGAAAGACCGAGTCGAGGTTGGTGATTCGGAAGACCGAGGCGACGCGCTCCCTGGGGTTGACCAGATAGAACCGACGGCCCTGCGCTTCGAAGCGCTTCAGGCCTCCCACGAGGACGCCGACCGCCGTGGAATCCAGATGCTCGAGATCCGAAAGATCCAGCAGTACGGCGCCCGTCTTCTCGCTGGCGATCTTCTCGAAGTACTCCTGAAGTGCGCGCGTCGAGTCGCCGAGCGCGAGCGTGCCCGCGACGTGAAGGATCGTGTGGGGTCCTCGTTCCTCCTCGGAGATCTTCATTGTCGCGGCCTCGACTTTCCGCCGACTGGCTCTTCGCCCCTGCGCACGAGGATACCGCCCCGCGCGAGAACCTCTCCCTCGCAGGAGACCTCCCCCTCGAACCGCACGATCGCTCCGAACCGGGCCGACAGCCGTACGTCTACGTCCAGGGTCTCGCCCGCGCGGGGCGCGCGGTCGACTCGGAAACCGTCGATTCCCGCCAGGAACCCGCGGCGCCCGATCGCGGGATCGCCGCCTTCCAGAAGCAGCGCGGCCTGCGCGATCGCCTCCACGAGCAGCAGCGGACTCTGCCACTCCTTCCCCATCGCGCCTCGGGCATTGGAGGAGACGCGAATCCGCGCCCGCCCCTTCGAGAATTCGGGGTCGGCCTTCTGCAGGATGGTATCCACGAAACGGAACGGGTAAGCGTGCGGAAGCGCCGCCAGGGTCATCAGGCCGTCTTCTTCTGCTCGATGAAGTCGCAGAGCGCGTTGACCGATGCGAAGGCCTTCACCCCGACCTCCTCGTCTTCGACCTTGATGCGAAACTCCTGCTCGAGCCCGAGGACGAGCTCCAGCGCGTCGATCGAGTCGAGACCCAGGCCCTCGCCGAAGAGCGGCGCGGCGTCGTCGATCGTCGTGGGGTCGATGTCCAGTTTCAGGCGCCGCACGATCAAGTCCTTCACCCGCGGCGCCAGCTCTTCCCGGGACATGAGATCTCCTTCTGCGCGGATTATAGACGGGAGTCCGTCAGGCCATTCCTCCGTCGACCCGCCACACCTGCCCGGTCACATAGGACGCCTTCTCCGATGCGAGGAACCCGACGACGGCCGCGATCTCCTCCGGGTTGCCGAAACGGGCCATCGGGATCCTCCCGACGAACTCACGGCGCGCATCCTCCTTCAAGTGCGCGATGATCTCGGTGTCGACCAATCCCGGCGCCACGGCGTTGACGGTGATTCCGCGAGGCGCCAGCTCGAGAGCGAGAGCCTTCGTGAAGGCGATCAAGCCTCCCTTGGCGGCGGAGTAGTTCGTTTGGCCGGCATGGCCCGAGATCCCGCTGACGGACACGATGTTGACGATTCGCCCCCAGTTCTTGTGGAGCATGCCGCGGATGAGGGCCCTGGTGACGCGAAAGGCGCCCTTCAGATCGACGTCGAGGACGTAGTCCCAGTCCTCCTCCTTCATGAAGGGAAAGAGCGAGTCCTTGATGACGCCGGCGTTGTTGACGATGACGTCGGCGCCGCCGAGCTCCGCGACGCGATCCGCCAGCGCCCGGATCTCTTCCGACTTGCGGACATCCGCGGCGACGGCGACGGCCTGGCCGCCGCGGTGCCGGATCTCCTCGGCGGTCTCCTCCGCGCGCGCAAGGTTGCGCTGGCAGGTGACGACGATCCGCGCTCCCGCCGAAGCCAGCTCGAGCGAAATGGCCCGGCCGATTCCGCGCGAGCCTCCCGTGACGACGGCGGTTCGCATAGAGGCCGCATTATTCACGATCGACTCCGCTCCCCGCCCCCGGCCCGGACGATGTTCACAGCCTCGCGGACGGCGGACATCGTGCCGGCGGGATGGCAACGCGTCGTGCGGTCGATCCAGCGAACGAGCTTCGACAGCATCTCGCCCGGCCCGACCTCGAGGAAGAGCTTGTGGCCGTCGGCCACCATGGCCTCGAAGGTGTCTTTCCAGAGTGTCGGAAAGCAAAACGCCGTTCCGAGGAGCTTGCGGATCTCCCCACCGCTCCGAATGATCCGCCCCTCCGGGCCGTAGTACGGCTCTTCGGGATCGCGAGCCGTCTTCAAGCCCGCCACGGTTGGCTCGATCGCCTTCGCGACCGGCTGCATGAGAGCGCTGTGAATCGGCCAGCTCATCGACAGGGGCAGGACGGACAGGGCGCGAGGCGTCAGCTCGTCGAGCGCTTTGCGGATGGCCTCGGCGGTGCCGGTCAGGACGAATTGGGTCGAGGCATTGACGTTCCCGATCCACGCCGGATGTCCCGCTTCCCGCAGACCCGCGCAAACGCTTTCGACCGCCTCTCTCCGCGCCCCGATGACGGCCGCCATCGAGCCCCGGATGGCCAGGCGCTCGGTCTCGCGCCAGACCGCGATCAAGACGTCGAGCGCCTCTTCGTAGGAAATCCCTCCGGCCGCTACCATCGCGGCGTAATTTCCGAGGCTGTAGCCCGCGGTCGCCGCGGGACGAATGCCCTCGCGCGCGAGAGCCCGAACCGCTAGCGTCGAGACGAGATAGACGCCCGCCTGCGCGGCGAGGTTCTCGTGCAACGCCTCCTCCGGGCCTTCGAACAGAATCCGAGAGATATCCCGTCCGCACCGCTCCGAGGTCAGCGCGAAGAGCTCGCGGGAGTCGGGATCCGCGTCGAAAAAGTCCCGCCCCATGCCGATCCATTCGGCAAGCTGGCCCGGGAAAAGAAACGCCGGACCGGTCACGAGGCGGCCCGCAGCCGCGGCATCACGTCCTTGAGCGCAACGCAGCGGTCACGCTGGAGCCAGCGCTCGAAGCGCGCGGGGAAAGATCGCAGGCCCAGAAAGTGGACGGCGCGGGCCGTGGCGGCCAGACCGCCCATGGGCGGGTGATGCGCGTCGATCTCCCAGGGATGAACCGTGAAGACCGCGGGATATCCACGGTCACGGAACCGATCTTCCGCCGCCGCCAGACGTTCTTCGGATAGAAGACGGAAGGGCCACGCTCCGCCGAGCGGCAGCCGCCGGCCGAGCACCCGGCCGGTCAGCGGAGGGAATTCGGTCAGACACCAGCCGTTCCGCTCGATCCGATAGGGCCCCTGCGGATTCCTCGCGCTCCCGAGCGGCGGTACCGGCATGATCGACGCGTCGCATCGGAAACCGGCGGCGGCGAGCTCCTCGAGCGCCGGGGCGTCGGCGTGGCGAATCGACCATTCCGCCGCGCGGTAGACGAAGGCGCGCGCGCCAGCGGCATCCTCGATCCGGTCGCGCGCACGGCGCAGATCATCCCGGAACTCGCCGGCCGTCATCTCGTCGGCTCGCCGGTGGAGGTCTCCATGCACCCCGATCTCGTGACCCCGCCGCGCCGCTTCGGAAACGAGTCGCGGATAGCGGCTCGCGATCCATCCCAGAAAAAAGATAGTGGCCCGATGCCCCCCTTCATCCAGCATCTCGAACAGCCTTCCGAGGGTCGCCTCGATCCGCGGCGCAAAAGACGGCCACAACCGGGGATCGGAGTAGTAGTCGTCGCCGCAGACGTGAAACCAGTCCTCGGCGTCGATCGTCAGAACGCGCGGCGCGCGTCCCTCGACGCGCAAGGGTGTGATGACCGGATCGGACACGGAGGAGGGATTGTAGTCCCCGGAGCCGGATCATCCGTTCGGTGGGGGCGGCCCTCGTGGCCCCTTCGCGGTCAGTCCCCCAGCCTGTCATCCCGATATGGAACGACGGTAGTCAAGTGGTGGGGGTTTAGGGGGACGAGGTGCCTATTGGCGGTGACCGCGGGTTCTCCGCCGCACCGCGCGGACGGATGACCGACCGCTCAGGTGTGTTTGGAGCGGCTCTTCCGCAGTTTGGCGACCGCTTGCTCCGCGCTCAAGCCGACGTAACCGGCGAGCTCGCGCTGGAGCTCGCCCAAGACCGCTCGGAAGGAACGGTCTTTCGAGCCCTTCCGGAACCGCTGGATCAGATTGACGCAGGCCTTGTGCTGCCTCCGCGTAAAGGTGACCTTTCCGCCCGCACTCGGTCGCTTTGCAGACGCCGCGCGAACCATCGCGCGGACGAACGGGTAGAGGGCGAGCCAGGCCGTCGCGGAGGCGTTCATCAGCTCCAGATCCCGATCGGCGACGTGGAAGATCTCCGGGAGGTATCTGTCGTAATAACGGTTCCATTGTCTCCCGCGCGGCGTCGTCAGCAGCAATCGATCCCGGAAGTCGTGGGTCGTGGGATAGGTCCGGGCGAGAGTGAGGATCGCGCTCGCGGCCCTGGCAGTCAGCGCCCTCCGCTTCGCAGGCGTCAGCTGGACAATGCTGGGCCTCGAACCGGCTCTCCTCCTTCTCCGCGACGGGATCTCGAGTGCGTCGACGATGCCCTGTCCGACGGCACCCGCCCAGCCGATGTCCAGCACCGTGCCCCCCAGCGTGCGCGTGAACACGTTTCGCACGAAGCAGTCGTGCTTCTTGTCCTTGTCTGGGGGGGCGATGACGGTGCCGCCCGCCGCCTCGCACTGGCGCCGGTTGGGCATCGGCATCGTCTGGCCGTCGATTCTGCAGTCCACGGGCATCTGGTCCTCCTTCACGAATCGAGAAAGGATTCGGTGTTGCACTGATATCATAACCAGCCGCTGAAGTTTCGAAGCGCGTCGCAGCGCGCGACGCGGCGAATGAAGAGCTCCGGGGCTCGATGACCGACCGCCGGCACAAATCGCTCGAGATCGGATCCTACGCGGAGCTGCTCCGCCGCGAACGCGAGATCCTGGAGCGCATCGAACGGATGCCGAACGGAGGGAATCTCTTCCTCGCTCATCCCTTCCGACTCCTCGCCGACGTCGGAGTCGTCCTCGCGAAGAAGGTCGAGGAAGAGATCCGCGCCCTCCATCCGGAGCTCTCCGGCCTCGGCGACGGTCCCTACGAAGCGCTGAAGGCGAGCGAGCAGCCCCAGAACGTGCGCTTCAACGTGAAGGGGCTGTTCCGGAGGCGCGAGGAATGAGCGTCCTTGCCGGGTTCGATCTCGTCATCGAGGTCTCGCGCGAGACCGTGCTCGAGCTCGCCAAGGCGAACGTCGAGTTCGGCGGGCAGTCGATCAATCCGCCCTTCGAGATCTTCGTCCCGGTCGCGTATCCCGGAGCGAGCGGCCTCGGTCACCTCATCGTCCACAAGGTCGACCTGATGTTGGCCGGCGATCGGGACGTGATGCTGGCGTTCTTCTTCCACAACAGCTCCGTCATCGTCGATCCGCCCCTCTCGATCACCGCGTCGCTGCTCGACGGCACCATGGGCGTGAAGGCGACCCTGGAGCTCGTCGATTCCGGGAAGCCGCTGAAGAAAGTCGTTTCGGCGGATCTCTCGAACGCGACCGTGAACCTGCAGTTCTCGGACGCCGCCGAGGCGCGCATCGCCTCCGCGCTCGCGGGAAAGCCGCTCGACCCGGCGACGTTCAAGTCGCTTGCCCGCCAGAAGGCGGAGAGCTACGTGCGCGCCGTGGGGCGTCAGACGCTGCCGCTCGAGTTCCAGGTCGAGCCGGGAAAGTTCGGCTCCGTCTCGGACGGGATCTTCGAGCGGCTCGAGCTCCACAACATCCTCGGAACGCCGAACATGTTCTTCCAGTTCGAGCAGGCGGTCGGGCTCTTCGGGATGCTGCTGCCGGGAATCCCCTCCGGCGATCACTCCCAGAAGGACGGCCCCGCGATCCTTTCCGGCCACGATCTCGCTTTCAGCGTCTCAGCCCGGGCGTTCCACCGCCTCGTCTTCTGCCCTGCGATCGCGGCGCCGGCCAAGCTGAGCGTCGCCGAGCTGCCGCCGTCGTGCGGCTCGGGGGGAGGGATCGACCGCGACGGCGTGACGCTGACCAGCATTTCCGACACGTTCGCCGACGGCCGGATCGACGTCAACGGCACCGTCGAGAAATCGGGAACCTGTTACGACGCCCACGGTTCGTTCCACGCGGCGGTCACCTTCTCGATCGTTGCAGGCCAGCTCGTGGCGAACACGGCGGTCGATACTCCGTCCATCGTGGTCGAGATTCCCTGGTACTGCCAGCTCGCCACCGCGCTGCTCGGCCCCATCGGGCTCATCATCTCGGGCATCGTCAGCTCGTCCATGGACGACTCGATCCAGAAAATGAAGTCGATGACGGACGGCCTCGCCGGCAAAGGAATGACGTTCGGAACGGGAGGATTCGGCGGCGCGAAGTTCGACGACGTGGCGGTCTCCCCCGAGGGGCTCACGCTGCACGGGTTCGCGCCGGAGATCTACCTTCCGCTGCCCCAGAGCCCCGGGATCTCGATCGAGGGCTCGGTCGTCACCGACGGGTACGTCGGCGGCTCGCAGGGGAGCTACACAGTCGAGGCGGGCTGTCTCGAAGGCACGTACCCGTACACCGAGGTCCAGCAGGCGCAGATCGGCACGTACGTCGCCGTTCCGACGCTGCTTGGGCGGCCGCTACAGCTCGAATGGAGGGTCGAGAAGATCAACGGCTACGTGAGCAAGTTCGCGGCGCAGATGGCGGTCTTCGATCACTTGAAGGGCGCCGGGACGACCGTCGTCGGCTCGGTCAACACGCACTACCCGCTCCCGCTGCCCGACGGGCTGGACGTCGTCCAGGACGTCCACGTCGGGTACACCGCGGGGAAGGTCCTCGTCCTGAAGAACACTCCTCCGGAGGGGTGTTTCGGTCTGAAGGTGTCGGTCATCGCGCTCGATCCGATGGGGCAGTCTGTCAGCGCGACGTCGGGCGTCCAGTTCGACGGCGACGTCGTCGAGATCGGCGGCGGCTATCACGAGAAGCTCGCCGAGTGCATCCGCTTCTGGATCGGCGTCGCCGAGGGCTACAAGCTCCAGGATCGCGTGCCGAGGTGGGTCCCGGTCAATTACCCTCCCGAGGCGCAGCTCGTCGAGTTCATCCGGTTCATGTTCGCGGTCGATACGCCCGAGGCGCAGGAGCTCCTGCCCCACGTCCGGCTCGCGCACGGGACCTCGTACACGCGGGCGCTGCTCTCGAGAGAGGCGGCGGGGCCGAGCAGCCTCCGAGGCCGCCAAAAGCAGCGGTGATCGATTTTCACTGTCATCCCGATATTGAACGACGGGTCGTCAAGGGGAGGCTCAGGGGACGAGGCGACGGATGAGCAGGGCGCTTCGACGACGAGTCAGCCTGATATTCGCGGGTTGCTGCGGCAAGCAGCCGAGCCGCATGACGGTTGTTCGTCGGGAGAGAGCGCTGCCTGAGCTCGCGAGTCAGGGGGGTGAGCCCCCTGTCGCTGGGATGACACGCGGTTTCTCCTTTTCGTGCCTGGACCCATCCGTCACCTGGGTTTCCTAAACTGGCTTGCTCTCTCGCCTTCCTAGGCCGCCTGGACCGGCTCCTTTCGTATGCGGCTCTGGTGCACACGCGCTAACCCGCGATTGTGCGATCACGAGCCGGTCGTTCCAAATCGTCTGAGAGCAGCGAGGGATCCCGGGCTCGACACGCTGTTCGTCCCATTGAGTCCGGGATTCCTCGTCGCTTCGCTCCTCGGAATGACAGCTCTCGTCATCCCGACGATCACCGGATCCCTCGTCGCCGCGCGACTCGGGATGTTCGAAACGGAACCGACGCCGCTCCGCGGGTCAGTCCGTTTCGAACACCTTGTAGTACACCGCTCCCCACGAGATGATCCAGGTGTCGCGGAACGGGCGATAGTGTGAGGCGCCGCCATAGATGGCGCGCACCGGGACGTGGCAGAACCTCTTCAGGTGTCGGGCGGCCTTGAGCAGCATCTCCGTTTCGATGATGTAGCCGCGTGCATTCAAGTCGAGCTTCCGCAGAAGGTCCACCGCGACGACCCGGTATCCCGACTGTGCGTCCTCGATCTCGAGTCCCGTCATCCGCGAGAGGATCCGGCTGCCGATCTCGTTCGTCCGGTAGCGATACGCGGGAATGGTTTCGAGATCGTGCATTCGCGAGCCGATGACGAAGTCCTCACCGGCGCGCGCCGCCTCGAGCAGGCGCGGCAGGTCGCGAGGGTCATGCTGTCCGTCGGCATCCACGAAGGCGACGTGCGTCGCGTCGCTCGAGAGGATCCGCGCCAGTCCCGCGCGCAGGGCCGCGCCCTTTCCGAGATTGGCAGACATGCGAAGGACCTCCGCCCCGGCCCGCTCGGCTTCGGCGCTCGTCTGA
>DASXTI010000146.1:0-2219 GCA_036505535.1 Thermoanaerobaculia bacterium | reverse complement strand
CTCGGACTCGCGCGGGTCATCGAGCCTTCGGGCGTCGAGATCGACTCCTCGCTCTCGCCGACAGTGACGACCCCCGCGACGCATGCAGGCGTCATCCTCGGAACGGCCGCCTACATGAGCCCGGAGCAGGCGCGGGGCAAGACGCTCGACAAGCGGACCGACATCTTTTCCTTCGGATGCGTCCTGTACGAGTGTCTGTCGGGCCGACAGGCGTTCTGGGGTGAAACCGTCTCGGACACGCTCGCCGCGATAATCAAGTCGGAGCCCGACTGGAGCGCGCTGCCCGAATCGACACCACGCGCCGTCGCCGACCTTCTTCGCCGCTGCCTGCAGAAAGATCCGAAGCAGCGCCTCCACGACATCGCCGACGCACGGATCGAGCTCGAGGAAGGCCGGGCCGCCGCCGTCTCGGGGCTGACGATCTCGACTCAGGCCGCGCGGCCTTCGCGAGGCCGACTCGTCTGGGGAGTCGGCGGAACGCTGATGGGAGCGGCGCTCACCGCCGCCGCGCTCCTTCTAATGCGCCGACCTCCACTGGCGTCGGCGCCGACCCGGGTCCGCGCCGTCCTGCCACTTCCGTCGGGTGATCGCGTCGGTGTGGGTCGCCGCCTCTCCGTGACGGTTTCCCCGGACGGCCGAACGGTCGTTTTCTCTGCCATCCATCAAGGGGCTCGGATGCTCTTCCGGCGCGCCCTCGACGGCGCGCGCGCGGAGCCCATCCGCGGCACCGAGGGAGGGTTCTCTCCCTTCTTCTCGCCGGACGGGCAGTGGATCGGCTTCTTCACTATCGACGAGCTCAAGAAGGTGCCGCTCTCGGGCGGAACGGCCATCTCTCTGTCGCCGGTGCCGCCGATCACCGCCGGCGCAAGCTGGGGCGAGGACGGCCGAATCGTCCTCACTCGCAAGTTCAACGGGGTCCTCGACGTCATTTCCGAGACGGGAGGCGAAGTGACGCCCCTCACGCGGCTGGATGCTTCCCGCGGAGAGCACGCGCACCTCTATCCCCAGGTTCTCCCCGGCGGACGAGGCGTCATCTTCACGCTCCGGCGAGGCCGGGACTTCAGCGACGTCGAGGCTTCGGACATCGCCGTTCTCGAGCCGTCCACGGGGAAGTGGAAGACGGTTCTCGAAGGGGCGAGCTTCGCCCGATATGGGGCTGGGCGCCTCGTTTTCGTGCGGGGAGGCTCGGTCTTCTGGGTCCCGTTCGACGTCACCCGCCGTTCGGTCGCGGGACCCGCGGCCGCTCTTTCGGAAAACGTCACGATCGATGGAGAGAGAGGCTTCGGGCACCTCGACGTCTCCGCCGGAGGAACGCTCGTCTTCCTGGAGGGCCCGCCGAGCCCGGCCACGACATCGACCGTCCTCACGCTCGACCGCAGCGGAAAGGAGAGCGCGCTCCCTCTTCCGCCGGGCGACTATATCCACGCGCGATTCTCGCCGGACGGACGGCGTATCGCGCTGACGCGCTGGGAGGGCATTCGAGGAACGATCCTCACGTACGAGCGCGAGCGCAACATCCTGTCGACGCTGACGCCCGAGCCCGGCACCCACTTCGTCGCCGTGTGGTCCCCTGACGGCCGCCGAATCGCGTTCACGCGCTTCGCGGAAGACATGCCCGTGTTGAGCGTCAAGAACGCCGACGGAAGCGGTGAGATCGAGCCCCTGACCGAACCGAGGGGCGCCCAGTTCCCCAACTCCTGGTCTCCGGACGGCAAGACCATCCTGTATACGGTGGCATACACCGCCGGCCGCGGCTCCCAGGGGAAGCTCCTCCCGACGGACCTCTGGCTCGTCTCGCCGGGAGACCCGCGCTCCGCGCGCCCCTGGTTCGAGAGCCCCTTTCGCGAGACGGCCGGCGCGTTCTCGCCCGACGGCCGATGGATCGCCTACGTCTCGGACGAGTCCGGAGTCCGGGAAGTCTATGTGCGGCCCTATCCGGGGCCCGGCGCCAGCGTCAAGGTCTCGAACGGCTTCGCCATCGAACCGCTCTGGTCACGCAACGGCCGGGAGCTCTTCTACCGCGCCGGAGACGGCGCGGAGAAATTCATGGCCGCCGAGATCGCGACGGCGGCCGGGCTGTCGATCTCGCCGCCCCGGCTCCTCTTCTCTTCCGAGCTCGCCGTAGGAGGGCGCGAAGACGTATTCCGCCAGTATGACGTCTCCGCAGACGGGAAGGAGTTCCTGTCGCAACGCTACGCCAGTCCCGAGGAACCGGACCG
>DASXTI010000145.1:0-20797 GCA_036505535.1 Thermoanaerobaculia bacterium | reverse complement strand
GATCCCGCTGTTTCCGCTCCTGGGGTTCCTGTTCAACTTCACGGTCGGCGTGCGCGTGCTCACCCAGAAGGCGAGTCACGCAGCCGGCGATCACGGGCACGGCGGCGGACACGGCGACGCCCACCACGCGCCGTCGCCGATCATCGGCATCGTCGCGTGCGGCGCGGTGGCGCTTTCGTTCCTGTTCGCGCTGAGCGCCGTGCTGGCCGCGCGCACGGCGCCGGAGCACACGATCGTTCAGACCTTGTGGCACTGGATCCCGGGCGGCGCGGCCGAGACGCTGATCGGCGGCCAGCCCGGCGCGGCGGCATTCACCGTCGATTGGGCTTATCAGGTCGACCCGCTCTCGTCCGTGATGATCCTGGTCGTCACGTTCGTCGGCTTCCTGATCCACGTCTACTCGGTCGGCTACATGGGGCACGACCGCGGCTACGGTCGGTACTTCGCTTACCTGAACCTCTTCATGTTCGCGATGCTCGTCCTGGTGCTTGGCGCCAACTTCCTGATGCTGTTCGTCGGCTGGGAAGGCGTGGGTCTTTGCTCGTACCTTCTGATCGGGTACGACTACCACAAGAAGTTCGCGGCAGACGCCGGCAAGAAGGCCTTCGTGGTCAACCGGATCGGCGACTTCGGGTTCATCCTGGGAATCTTCGGTGTCTTCGCGCTCTTCGGCACGCTCGACTTCGGCAGGGTCTTCTCCGCGGCGGCTCTGAATCCTTCGGCATACGCGCCCTCCATGACGCTGATCTGCCTGCTCCTCTTCATCGGCGCATGCGGCAAGTCGGCGCAATTCCCGCTTCACGTCTGGCTTCCGGATGCGATGGCGGGCCCCACGCCCGTCTCGGCCCTGATCCACGCCGCCACCATGGTCACGGCCGGCGTCTACATGGTTGCGCGCTGCAACGTCTTCTTTCGTCTCGCTCCCCATGCCATGATCGTCGTGGCGGTCGTCGGGGCCTTCACGGCCATCTTCGCCGCGTCGATCGGCGTGGCGCAGAACGACATCAAGAAAGTCCTCGCGTATTCCACGGTGTCGCAGCTCGGCTACATGTTCCTCGCCTGCGGCGTGGGGGCTTTCACGGAGGGGATGTTCCACGTCACGACGCACGCCTTCTTCAAGGCGTGCCTGTTCCTCGGCGCGGGCTCGGTGATCCATGCGCTCGGCGGCGAGCAGGACATCCGGATGATGGGAGGGCTGGCCAGGAAGATTCCCAGGACCTACTGGACCTTCTTGATCGCGAGCGCGACGATCGCGGGCGTGCCCTTCCTGGCCGCCTTCTTCTCGAAGGACGCGATCAAGGCGGCGGTGTTTCACGCCGAGTTCGCAGAGCTTCCCTGGCTGCCCAAGCTCTTGTACGCCGTCGCCCTGTTCACGGCGGGCCTGACCGCCTTCTACATGTTCCGTCTCGTGGCGTTGACTTTCTGGGGCGGCTTCCGTGGCGGCAAGGAGCAGGAGACGCACGTTCACGAGTCTCCACCGACGATGACGGTGCCTCTGATCGTCCTGGCCTTCTTCTCGATCGTCGGCGGCTACGTCGGCGTGCCGATCATCGCGCACGGCGACCGAATCGGGGAGTTTCTGCGGCCGATTCGTCTTCCGATCGCGGGCCTTCCCGATAGGGTGCATCACGCGCCTCTGTCCGTCGAGGTCGCGCTGATGGCGGCCGCGGTCGCCGCGGCGGGCATCGGGATCTTCCTCGCCTACGCCTGGTACGTCGCCGGAGAAGGCCGGACGCCCGCACGCCTCGCACAAAGATTTCCCGGCGTCTACCGCGCCGTCTCCAACAAGTACTTCGTCGATGAGGCATACGAGAAGGTTTTCGTCCGGGGCGTCGCGCTCGAAGGGGGAAACCTCTTCTGGGAGGTCGATGCGACCGTCGTGGATCTGATCCCGAACGGAGCCGCGGCGGTCACGCGCGGGCTCTCCTGGATCGCCTCCTTCTTCGATCAGTACGTCGTCGACGGCCTCGTCAACGGCGTCGGGAATACCCTGCAGGCGCTCTTTCAGCTCTTCCGGAAGGCGCAGACCGGAAGAGTTCAGAACTACGCGCTGGTGATGGGCGGGGGGGTGTTCTGTCTGGTCGCCGTGTACCTGCTGTTTCGATGATGAAGTTCGGCAATCGTAGGGGCGCCCCTCCCGGCCCACGGGCGGGGACAAGCCCCGCCCCTACGGCCCGTGTGGGCCGGAAGGGAACCGCATGGATCTGAGCCACATCCCGATCCTCTCGCTCGTTACCTACATCCCCTTAATCGGGGCGCTCGCGATCGTCTTTCTCTTCCCGAAAGAGAAGACGGGACCGATCAAAGCCTTCGCGACGCTCGTCGCGGCGATCGATCTGGCCGCCTCGATCCCGCTTTGGATCGCGTTCGACCGCGGCGCCGACGGCTACCAGTTCGTGGAGAAGGCGTCCTGGATCCCCTCTCTCGGGGTCAGCTACCACTTCGGGATCGACGGCATCTCGCTCGTGCTCATCCTGCTGACAACGATCATTGGCGTGATCGCCGTCTATTGCTCGTACACGGCGATTGCGGACCGTCAGAAGGAGTACTACGTCCTCCTTCTCTTGCTCCAGACCTTCATGATCGGCACCTTCTGCTGCCTGGATCTCTTCCTCTTCTATGTCTTCTGGGAGGTCATGCTCGTCCCGATGTACTTCTTGATCGGGGTCTGGGGAGGGGATCGCCGGCTCTACGCGGCCATCAAGTTCTTTCTCTATACGCTGGCGGGCTCCGTGCTGATGCTGCTAGGCGTCATCGCGCTGTACTTCTATAACACGACCGGCTTCCTCACTTACAAGGGGCTCGGCAACGCGCCGACCTTTTCGATCGAGAAGCTGACGGCGGTGGCCGCCGGCATGCCGGCGGAGCTACAGATCTGGCTCTTCTTTGCCTTCTTCGTGGGCTTCGCGATCAAGGTCCCCATATTCCCCTTCCACACGTGGCTGCCCGACGCGCATACCGAGGCGCCGACGGCCGGCTCCGTGATTCTGGCCGCGATTCTGCTGAAGATGGGCACATACGGCTTCGTCCGTTTCTCGCTGCCGATGTTCCCCGAGGCCGTGCGCGATGGAAGGGTTGCCGGACTGATGATCGCTCTCGCGTTAGTCGGAATCGTCTACGGGGCCATGGTCACGCTGGTCCAGAAGGACATGAAGAAGCTGATCGCGTATTCCTCGGTCTCGCACCTCGGATTCGTCATGCTCGGCATCTTCGCGCTCAACATGGCGGGCATCCAGGGTGGGATCCTGCAGATGATCAATCACGGGGTATCGACGGGTGCCCTCTTCCTTCTCGTCGGAATCGTCTATGAGCGCCGCCACACGCGGATGATCGCGGACTACGGCGGACTGGCGAGGCCGATGCCGATCTACGCGACGTACTTCATGATCATGGCCCTTTCCTCGATGGGATTGCCGCTCTTGAACGGCTTCATTGGAGAATTCACCATCTTGCAGGGAGCCTTTGCCCGAAGCTTCTGGTGGGCTTTCGGCGCCGCGACGGGCATCGTCCTCGGCGCTGCGTACCTGCTCTGGCTCTATCAGCGCGTCTTCTTCGGCGAGATCACGAATCCCGCGAACGCGAAGCTCGCGGACTTGACCTTCCGCGAGCAACTGACACTGGCGCCCCTCGTCCTCCTCGCGTTCTGGATCGGGCTCTACCCGCGGCCGATCTTCGAGGTCATTCGGCGCCCCTCGGAAAAAATCGTCCAGGCCGTCGGCGGACCGATCGCGGAGGCACCGGCGTTGGCGCAGAGTGCTGCCCCGGCTCGCGCCGGTAGCGGCGGGGCCGTTCGTCCATGAGCTTCGCCCTTCGGCCGGCCGACTGGATCCTGCTGTCGCCCGAGATCTTCTTGACGGCGGCGGGCCTGCTGATGCTCTCCCTCGCCGTCGCCTTCGGAAAGAAGCGGGAGGAGTTTCTGGGATTCCTGGCCGTCCTCTCGGTGGCGATCACCGGAGCGCTGCTCATCTTGGTCTCCGTCCAGCCAAACCGGGGGGTCTCGATCCTGGGTGGCTCCTTCCTCGTCGACAACTTCGCCCTCTTTTTCAAGGCCGTCATCCTGCTCTCGCTCGTTCTCGCGATTCTCGCCTCGGTCCGTTTCGTGGGGGACGCACCGTACCCGGGCGGGGAGTACTACGCGTTGCTGCTGTTCGCCGGGGTGGGGATGCTCTTCATGGTCTCGGGCAACAACCTAATCGTGATCTACGTCTCGCTCGAGCTCATGGCGCTTTCCTCCTACATCCTCGCCGGCTACTTCAAGGGCGAGATCAAGTCGACGGAGGCGGCCTTGAAGTACTTCATTCTCGGCGCCTTCTCCTCGGGCGTGCTCCTGTATGGCCTCTCGCTCATCTACGGCATCGGAGGGGTCATGGGCCTGCCGCAGCTCGCGAAGCTCCTGGCCTCTTCCGAACGGTCGAATCTGCTGATTCTCGGCATCCTGCTGATCTTAGCGGGGCTGCTCTTCAAGATCGCCGCGGTGCCCTTCCATGTCTGGACACCCGATGTCTACGAAGGCTCTCCGACTCCGGTGACGGCATTCTTCTCGGTCGGCCCGAAGGTCGCGGCCTACGGGGTTCTGGCCCGAATCTTCTACATTGCCTTTCCGAAGTTCCATGCCGACTGGGGGCTGATCGTGGCTTTTGTTTCGGCGGCGACGATGATTCTCGGCAACGTCGCGGCGCTCCTCCAGACGAACGTCAAGCGTTTGCTCGCCTACTCCTCGATCGCCAACGCCGGCTACGCGCTGCTCGGTGTTCTCGGCTTCCGCACGGAATGGGGTCTGTGGGGAATCCTGATCTATCTGCTCGCCTACACCTTCATGAACTTCGGGGCGTTCACGCTCGTCATCCTGCTCGAGAGCAAGGGATACGCGGGAGAGACCGTGGCCGATTTCAACGGCCTGGCCCAGCGGAACATGCCGGCGGCCATGGTCATGCTGTTGTTCCTGCTCTCGCTGGCGGGGATCCCGCCGACGGCCGGCTTCATCGGCAAGTATTACCTCTTCGCGGCCGCGATGAAGGCGGGATACGCCTGGCTGGCGATTCTGGCCGTGGTCATGTCGGCGGTTTCGCTCTTCTACTACTTTCGCATCGCGGCGGCGATGTTCTTCTCCGAAGCGGCCGGCGCCAAGCTGAAGAGCTCCTACGCGCTGACGGCCGTCGTTCTGATCTGCGCCATCGGCACGCTCGCCATCGGCGTGCTGCCGCAGCCCTTCGTCGCGGTCCTGAAGGCCTGCGTGCCCACTCCGTAGAGCCGTCTCGTTACACTGGAGCCGTGGAGGAGGGCAAGCGCGGGGCGCCCCGCTTCGGTCTCTGGGCTAAGGCCTCGGCTCTCGGAGTCCTCTTTCCGTCGCTGATCGTGGCGGGCTATTTCCTCGGCAAGTGGCTGGGCGCCTGGCTTGGTTTGGGCGGTTGGACCGCGCTGGTCGGAGCCGGTCTGGGAGTTGTCGGCGGCTTCATCAATTTGTTCCGCTGGGTCGTCCGAGATAGGCCGTGACGACCTCCGAAGAGGCCACGCTCAGGCGGATTCGGGCGCGGGCCATCCTCATCGGAACTCTCTCATCCGCCGTAGCTTTCGCGATCCGCTGGCAGTCGGGCCTCTCCTTGACAATCGGCGCGGCCGTGGTAATTTTCAGCCTCCTGGTTCTGGAGAAGCTAACCGAGCGTCTCGTTCCCCCGCAGGCGAAGACAGGGATACGCGCGTTGCTCCCGCTCCTGCTGGTGACGGCTGCGAGTGTGCTGCTTCTCGGAGCGGTCGTCCTCCGCTGGAAGGGGTTCGATCCGGTGGCGGGAGCCATCGGGCTCTCTGCGGTGGTGGCGGCCGTGGTTCTGGAAGTCCTGGGGGGAGGAGGGGGCGGACAGCGGTGAGCGAGCACCATTCGATTCTTTACGAGCCGGTGAATCGGCTACTGCTCACGCTCCTGGGACCCCCGCCGGTTTCGAGAATGTCCCCCGGCATGGCGAATTTCTTCTTTCCCGATGGCAACCGGGCCTGGATTACGGACACGGCGGTCATGGTGCTGCTGCTTCTCCTCTTATTCGTCGTCTTCTTCCCTCTCGCGGCGAGGCGCTTCAACAAGGAACGGCCGGGGGGCCTGCAGAACTTCCTGGAGATGGTCGTCTCCGCACTCAAGAGCCTCCTCGACGATGTCATCGGCCATGGCGCCGAGAAGCGCTACCTCCCCATCATCGGAGCCTTCGCCATCTTCATCCTGCTCGCGAACCTGTTTGGCCTCTTCTTCTTCCTCCAGCCCCCGACGGGGTCCCTCTCGACAACCGTCGCGCTGGCCGTGCTCTCCTTCGTGTACTTCAACCTTCAGGGGATCCGGGAGCACGGGTTCTTCGGGTACCTGAAGCACTTCATGGGCCCCGTGCTGCTGTTGGCCCCCCTCTTCTTCATCATCGAGATGATCGGCAACTTTGCCCGGATCTTGTCGTTGTCGCTGCGTCTCTTCATGAACATCTTCGGCGAGCACACGGCGACCGGCATCTTCGCGAGCCTGGCGCCGATCGTGGTGCCATGGCCGCTGATGGCCCTGGGTCTCTTCACGGCGCTCCTTCAGGCATTCATCTTCGTCACCCTGACGTCCGTCTACATATCGCTCGCGACGGCTCACGAAGAACATTGAGATACGCTCTGGATCAAGGCGCTCCCCGAGCGCGGTAAAGGAGAAGTGCGGATGGTGAAGAAAACGGTTCTGATTGTCATGGTGGGGCTGGTTTGTCTGGCCCTGCCGGCCCTCGCCCAGGAGCCCGCAGCGGCCGCCGGTGGCTCCGGCGTCAAGTGGGGCGTCCTGGGGGCCGCCTTCCTCCTCGGCCTGGCTGCTGCGGCGGGAGCGGCGGCTCAAGGTAGGGCAACAGCGGCCGCCTGCGACGGGATGTCCCGAAACCCGGGCGCCGTGGCGCCGATCCGCCTGATGGCGATCATCGGACTGGCGCTGATCGAATCGCTCGTCCTCTACGCACTGCTGATTGCCTTCCTGATCTACGGGAAGTAAAGGCCCAAGAGAAGGTTCGGGGGCGGAAAGCCCCTGAACCTTCGTCCTCTTTCGAGTACATCCTGACCACGTTCGGAAACCTCCGAGGGGCCAATGGCGTACTTTATAGACGAGAGGGCCCGACGATCTGGTGGCCTACTCCGTAGAACGAAAGATAGTTAGGTGGGATCGAAGGGTTTCTGGGTGGCAGGGCAGGCACAGGCAAGAATCTTGCGAACCCGGGAGAGCATGGACAAATCGAGCGTGCAAGAATCCCCGGAGACGGGCGCGGTCAGTACGGGTAACGTCGCCGCCTGGGACTTCAATTCCCAGGTGATGCCCTTCGTGGATTCGCTCTACAACACCGCCTATCGGATGACGCGCAGCGCCGAGGACGCCGAGGACCTGGTGCAGGAGACCTACTTCAAGGCCTACAAGTACTACGACAAGTTCGAAGAGGGAACCAATCTGAAGGCCTGGCTCTTCAAGATCCTCAAGAACACGTTCATCAACAACTACCGCAAGCGCAAGCTCGAGCCCCGGAGCGTCGATTTCGCCGAGATCGAGGACTCCTTCGAGCGGATCGTCCGCCGTGACAGCTCCGAGCAGCCCGCCGATCCGGAAGCCGAGTTCTTCGCGGGCGTCCTGGACGATGACGTCAAAACGGCGCTCGAGTCGCTCCCCTATGACTATCGGATGGTCGTCATCCTGGCGGACCTCGAGGACTTCTCTTATAAAGAGATCGCCGACATCCTCGAGTGCCCCGTCGGGACGGTCATGTCGCGGCTTTACCGGGGACGCAAGCTTCTCGAAAAGGCGCTCCTGAAGTACGCCCGAAAGCACGGCTACATCCGCGGAGGCGAGCCGACCAAAATGCGCACCCGTCCAAAGCCGCCGGCCGCCTAGGCACCCCGCCGCCGGGACGACCGGCATCCTTTCCGGGACGGAATAACCGGGGGCCCAGTCTCGTTTTGGCCCTCGGCCCGATGAACTGCGCCATAGCCCGTTTTCTCCTGTATGCGTACATGGACCGCGAGCTGCCGCGGACGGATGCGGAGGCGCTGGAGAAGCACCTGGCGCTGTGCGGGTCTTGCGCGGTCCGCGCCCGTTCGGCGCGTGGACTCCTCAAGCTTCTGCGTTCCCGGCTGCAATATGCCCGCGCTCCGATCGGGCTTTGCGAGCGGTTGCACGCGGGACTCCTGACGCCGCACATCCGGCCCCGATACGCGCCTCTGGGGCTCGCGGCGTCGATTCTGCTTCTCATCCTGCCTCTCGTCGCCGATCAGCCGGGACCTCGAACGGCCGCCATGTCGCTCGCCGGTTCGGTCGCCGTCGCGACGCCGCGCCGCATCGTTCCGGTTTCCAAGCAGATGACCGGCACCTTCGTTTGCCTCCAGTGCGAGGGATCTCACGACGCGCGTGTTTGTCCGCTCGATGAAAAGATCCACGAGCTCGGTTTCTGCGCCGACAACGGTGAAACCTGGCGCATGATGACGGCTGACCCCGCATTCACGACGGCCGCTCTCGGTCAGACCGTGACGGTCGAGGGCATGGCGTTCCCCGAGTCGGGCTTCCTTCGCGCCAGCCGCGTCGGATACTAAGTAGTTAGTAGTTAGTCGTTAGTAGTCGGTAGCGGTCACCGCCGAGTACCAACTACGAACTACGGACTACCAACTACCGACTCCCCTTACAATCCGTTCGAATGTCGCAGTGGCTCGAGGCCTCGGCTCCCGCCCGTATCGATCTGGCCGGAGGCACTCTCGACCTCTGGCCTCTGCACGCGCTTCATCCCGGCTCGGTCACGGTCAACCTGGCGATCGATCTGCGAGCCCGGTGTCGCGTGCGGAAATCGGAGGGCGGCTTCCGGGTCGCCGCTCCCGACCTGGGATACGAGCGCGTGGTGGAGAAGCCCCGGGCCCTGCTGTCGGACCCGCGCGCCGCGCTTGCCGGGGCGCTGCTCGAATCGTTTGGGATCGCGGAGCCGCGGGACATCGAGCTCTCTTCGGCGGTTCCCTACGGCTCGGGGCTGGGCGGCTCTTCGGCCCTGACGGTCGCGATGGCTGCCGCGCTCGCGGCGAGCGCCGGCCATTCCTTCCAGGGGACGCGGCGCGTGGCCTTCGCGCGGGATGTCGAGACGCGTGTCCTCGGCAAGCCGGCGGGCGTTCAAGACTACTATCCGGCGCTCTCCGGCGGCCTCCATTGCCTTCGCTTCGAGCCGGGCCGTACCGAGGTTCGCCGGCGGGATGTCGACGTAACCGAGTGGCTCCGGCACCTCACGCTCTTCGACACAGGCGCGGCGCATTCGTCGGGCATGAACAACTGGGAGATCTTTCGAGCCCGGATGGAAGGTGATCAGCTCGTGTCGGCGCGCCTCGAGGAGGTCCGGGTCGCGGCCGTGGACATGGCCGAAGCCGTCGAGATCGGGGACTTTCACGCGATGGGCAGAGCCCTACAGAGTGAATGGGAGGCGCGGCGGCGGCTGGCTCCCGTCGTATCGTCGCCGGCGATCGAAGCGGCGATCGACGCCGCTCTTGCCGCGGGAGCGTGGGGAGGAAAGGCCTGCGGCGCCGGTGGAGGCGGATCCGTCGTCGTCCTCGCACCCCCGGAGAAGACGCCGGGGGTCCGCGATGCCTTGAGTGGCCTCCCGGAGGGACGGCTACTCTTGGTCGCGGCCGAGAATCGAGGGCTGATCGTCAGTCCGGCGGTATAGGTCTGGTTGTCTAGCAGGTTGCAGAAAAAGGGTGTGAGGCGGTGTTACGAGCGCCGTGGGGTCAGATGCAAGGAAGCGCGACGACGTCGATGCGGTGGCATCGGCGCGGAGCGATGACGCAGCAGATGGCCCCGCGCCGCCGTAACCCGAAGGGCGGACGACACTTTGCCGGCCCCGAGAACGAGGGATGAAACGCGGTTTCGCCAGCTTACGGAGGGGGCGCCGGTCGCAAAGTGCCGGACGCAACGCCCGCATCCATTTTTCAGCAGCCGGCTAGCTCGAACTGAAGGACTTGGTCGTAGGGAGGGCGCGTCCCCGCCCGAGGACGGCCGCAACGGCCGTATCTATGACGCTGTCTTCATCCAGCGGACGCACGCCTCGAGCTCGCGGCGCATCGCGGCTGGCGACTCCGCGTGGTGCCGGCCGCCGTGCCCCGGAAGTACCCACTCGAAGGAGAAATCGAGAAGCTTCTCCATCGAGCGGATCTGCTCATCCCAGGAGTACCAGCAAACGTCGCGAAACGCGACGAGCGAACGCCGTCGACGCGACCAGGCCAGATGATCCCCGGAGAAGAGAAACTTCTCGCGATAGAGCAGCACCGAGTGCCCGCGCGTGTGCCCGGGCGTAGGGATCACGAGGAGATCGTCGGACAGCGCCACCGGCTCCTCGCCGACGACCTTTCGCTCGACTTCCTGCGTCGAGGAGCTGACGTCGCGCTCGTGCAGCACGCGCTCGCAGCCGAACCGCTTGTGGAAGGCCGCGTGGTCCGCCACGTCGTCGCGGTGGGTCAAGAACATGGTGGCCACGCCGCCGCGCGCTTCGAGCGTCGCGAGGAGCGGCCCGACCGCCCGCGGCGAGTCCACGAGCAGGTTTCCCTGGGGGCGCTCGACGAGGTAGCTCCAGGCGCCGAAGGAGCTCTCCGACGTGAACCCGCAGAAGGAGACGTTCTCCTCGACCTTTTCCGGGAAGGCGCGGACGCCCGGCGTCGCGTCGGTGCGAGAGACCGTTCCGATGGAAGCCGTGGGACAGGCGACGAGAGCCATCAAGGCGCGCCGCCGCTCGTCCTCCGTCCTCGGCTGCGCGTGCACGAAGGAATACCCGTCTCCTTCCGCGAATACGGCGGGCGCGATGCGGCGGCAGGTGTCGCAGTCGATGCAGCTCTTATCGACGTAGAAGTCGCCCGGGACGTTCTCGGGCAGGCGCTCCTCGAGCCTGGCCATTTAGCCCGCACTCTCCGTGACCGACTCCGGCCGCCGCTCCGATCTTTTCCGTTGATGCTTCGTCATCGCTCCTCCGCGATGCCTGGTTCTCTCCCTATCGCCGCGGACCAATCTCTGGCCCCTTCGGCCGCGTCGAGCGGCCGCTACAGACGTCCTTCCTCGCCTCACCGAAAAATCTGTGTCGCGGACACATTATCCTGTCGGTCCAATCGCCTTCGACCGTCCAAGAACCTCTCTGTCGCAAGCCATATCGCGTGTTTCGGCCGGGTGATCACGAAGAGTCCGGGCTAGATTCTCTCCAGCTCCGCCGCGGTTCGCTCGTTGCGGACGTTTCCGGTATTGAGGGTGGCTTTCGGCTCGAACAGAAGAATCCAGGCTTCCTCTTCGGCGACGGGCATGTGCTCCTCACCCTTCGCAACAATCACGAATTCCCCCTCTTTCAGGTCGACGTCCCGGTCGCGGAAGCGAATCCGCATCCGGCCCTTCACGACGAGGAAGAGCTCGTCCTCGTTCTCGTGGTGATGCCAGATGAATTCCCCCTGCAGCTTGACGAGCTTGATGTGACAGTCGTTGACCTCTCCGACGATCTTTGGGCTCCAGCGATCGGCGAAAAGCGAAAACTTCTCGGCGAGATTCACCTTGTTCATCGCGACTCCTTTCCCGGGGCGGGGCGGTTCCAGAAACGGTCGACGCGCCCGGGCAAAACGTAGTAGACGATCATCACGACGAAGAGAACAAGCGTCACGGCGGGGCTCCAGAAAGAGACGAGGACCGCCGTCGAGCAGATTCCGAATCCGAACCAGATCCGGCGTTCGGCGACTCGGATGAGCGCGGGATCGAGCTCCCTGTCGACGAGACGCTGACGCCGAGTCGCGTATCGCCAGAGGCAGAGGAGCGTCCCCGCCACCAGCATGAGATTTCCGGCGTAGACGACCACGGCGGTCGGCGTTCTCCAGTACGCGGAGAGGAGAGCGGCCGAGAAGGGAACGAGCGCGACCGTCATCAGAAATACGACGTTGATCCAGAGAAACGGCCGATCCGTATGGCGGACGTAGTGGAGCATTGCGTGGTGAGCCACCCAATAGATGCCGAGGAGGATGAAGCTCAAGGCGAATGTCGCCAGCTTCGGCAGAAGCCTCTCGAGGGCGGCATTCAGCTCTTCCGCGGGAACACTCGGCACGTGGATGTCGAGGACGAGCAGCGTCATCGCGATGGCGAAGACACCGTCGGCCAGTGTCTCGATACGCGCCTTGCCCAATCCGGCGGGGGCGCTGGCCCCCGTTTGACCCATCATTTCGTGGGATTTCTCGTCGCTGCGCTCCTCGGGATGGCCGCGCGCGGACGTTGCGCATCACGCGCGGTCACATCCTTCCAGGCTCGGGAATGCCCAGGAGCAACAGCAGCCGGGACATCTCCTTGCGGAAAATACGCGCGATCGCGAGCCGGCGATTCCGGATAGCCGCGTTGGTCTCCTGGACGATCGGCTGGCGATGGTAGAAGTGGCTGAAGCTCTGGGCGAGGCCGAAGGCGTGCCGTGCCAGCGCCGCGAGCTCCAAGGAGTCGACCGCCCGCTCTGCGACATCCGGCGTCGAGGCCGCATCGAGCGCGATCGCCCAGAGGTCGTCTTCCCAGTCCGTGCCCGTCAGCGATTCGGCAGAGAGATCCGCGGAGATCCCTCGCTCCTCCATCTTTCGAAAGATGTTGTCGGCCCTCACCAAGGAGTACTGCAGGTAGGGTCCCGTGTCCCCTTCGAAGTTGAGCGCTTCGTCGAAGTCGAAGGCGATGACTTTGTTCCGGCCGAACTTCAGCAGGAAGTATCGAAGGGCGCCGACGGCGATGGCACGTGCATCCTGCTCGGCCGCCTCGGAGGCCCCCTCGGCGTCGCGCCGGCTCGACACCTCCGAGCGCGAGCGCTCCAGGAGTAGCTCGACGAGATCGTCCGCCTTCACGCCCAGGCCTTTGCGTCCGGACATCTCGACGAAGGATTTCTGCTCGTCTTCGGGGGAAAGGCGATACTCTTCACCGAAACGCTCCGCCAGCTCTCGGGCGGCCTTTGGGGTGAGTGCCACGATCTCGTAGGAGAAGTGAACCGAGCGGTCCGCCTCTCTTGCGTGACCGAGCGCGCGAAGCCCTTCCCGAACGACCTTCTGCGGGTATGACTGGCGTGCATCGATGACGTTGAAGACCCGCTCGGCATGGCCGAACGAAGGAGCGTCGGGAGCTCCGCCGGTGTGCGAAGTCCGCCAAATCTCATGCTCGCGAATTTCGCGCGGGACCTCCTCCTCGCGCACGGAGCCCGAGCTCCAAACCGGGCGAAAGCGGTCGTACTCGAAGTCGGCCGGCAGCAGGCCGAATTTCCAGAGCTGATAGGCGATGTCCTTGCCCGTGTAGGTGACGGTGCCGTTGGAGCGCACGAGGATCTTGTCCGGTTCTTCCATTCCGGCGAACTCGTCGGATTCCGTCAGGCGAAGGACCCAGCAGCCGGCGTGCTTGCCTTCGGTTTCGAGATGGATCGCGCCCGCTTTCTTCAGGAGCGCGAAGGCCTGCGACCAGAAGTGCCGGCCGAGGATGTCGCTCTCGCGCGGCAGCAGATCGTATGCGATGTGCAGCCGGCCCATCGTCGCCAGGTGCGCCGACGAGACGGCCTCGACGACCAACTCGGCGATGCGCGCGGTCTCCGAGGTTCCCGCCTCGATGGCGTGCAGGACCTCGTCGCGCCAGGCTTTCGTCTCCGGATGCGTCGCGTAGGTCCTACCGACCTCGGCGTAGAGGTCCCAGCACAGATAGGAGAAGCCCTTGGGATTCGCCGTGCCGTCGGGAAACCGCCCGTCGCGGACGGCCCGCTCGGCGGCCGCGGCCGTCGTGACGTTGCGGAGGTGGATCAATCCGGCGACGACGTCGGCCACCTGAACGCCGGTGTCATCCAGATAGTTCTGGACCTCGACTTCGAAGCCCAGGTGGCGCAGCGTGCGGACGAGGACGTCACCGAGCACCGCGTTACGGAGGTGGCCGATGTGAGCCGTCTTGTTCGGGTTGATGTTGGTGTGCTCGACGACGATCTTCCCGGCCCGCGGGGCCTCCCGCCGGGACTCTTGCAGAAGAGCGCGCACGAAGGCGCCGCGGTCGAGAGAGAAGTTGAGGTAACCCGCGCCCTCCACCCGCGTCCGGGCCACGCCGATCGGCCGCGCCAGCGCCGCGTCGAGATCGATGGCGATGGCGCGAGGGGGCTTCCGCAGGCTCTTGGCGAGATCGAAGGCCACTGGGGAGGCGAGATCCCCCAGCTCGAGCCGGGGTGGCCGCTCCAACACGACGCTCTCGAGCTCGACGCCGAGTTTCTCGCGCGCGGCGGTGCGTACGGCTTCGGCGATCGACGTTCGAATCGCTGCGAGCATGGCGCGCGAGTATACAGACCCATCGCGGCGTCCAGTCCGGAATCAAACGGGCGTGTCAGGCTGGACGGGTTAGAATCGGCGCATGGGACTCGCCGTCGTTCGCTCGGTCGCCGTAGACGCCACCGCCTTCGACGCCTTCGACGCTTTCACGCGCGTTTCGGATCTGCTCTCCTGGCTCTGCGAAGGCGCGCTGGTTGGGCTCAAGCCGGGCGGCAACTGGGCGATAGGATTTACCAACCAGCGCGGAATCACCGAAGCGACGGTGCTCGGGAAGATCGTAGAGTTCGAGCGCGGCCGGCGGCTCGTCGTGGGTGACATCTCCTACGAGCCCCGCATCGGCGAGACGTTGAGCGGTATCCGGCTCGAGCTGACGTTCGCTGAGAGGGAAGGAGGCTGCACCGTCACGGTGGCGCAGGAGGTGCCTGACGCGGGGCCGGCTTACGCGCGCTATCGCGGCGAGGCCGCTTCGGGTTGGGAAACGAGCCTCGCCGATCTGAAGAAGTACCTGGAGGGGCCCCGGCGGCGCCGGATCCTCGTCGAAGCCGGCCTGCCGGAGAATTGAGACGAGGAGCGTAGGGGCGGGGCTTGCCCCCGCCCGCGGGACGACGAAGATGGAGACTTCGGTCAGGTCGGAAATCTGCAAGATTTGCGGCGGCACCGGTTGGCTGCTCGATGCCGCAGGCGGCCGCAAGCAGGCACGCCCGTGCGTCTGCCGCGATGTCACGATCGCCCGCGGGCGGCTCGAGGCGGCCCAGATTCCGCAGCGCTACCGCGATTGCACGCTCGAGAACTTCTCCGACAACAACTTGAGCCTGCAGCGCGCCAGGACGGCCGCCCGGGAGTTCGTGGACGCGTTTCCCGCGGTCGACGCCGGCCTCCTGCTCACCGGTCCGGCGGGGCGCGGTAAGACGCATCTGGCCTGCGCCATTCTCTCCGAGCTCGTGACCACGAAGGGCGTTACGGGCCTCTACATCGATTTCTCCGATCTCCTGATGAAGATCCAGACCTCCTTTCGCCCCGACGCCGACTTCTCCAAAGAGTCGGTGCTGACGCCCTATGCGGAGGTGGAGTTTCTCGTCATCGACGAGCTCGGCGCATCGAAGCCCCACGCCTGGGTGCTGGACGTCCTCTACAGCCTGCTCAACACTCGCTACAACCGCAAGAGACTCACGGTGGCGACCTCCAACTTCGAGGATGAGCCCGATTTGGCCTCCGGCGAACGAGAGAAGCTCGAAGACCGCGTCGGCTACCGTCTCCGGAGCCGTCTCTACGAGATGTGCCTGATGGTGCCGCTGCGCGGCAACGACTTCCGCAAGGACGTTCTCGGCACGCGAATCCGGTCCCGGTTTTGAGCCTGCGTCGCCGATTCTCACTCGCGCACCTGGCGCCGCTCGTCGTGTCGTTCGCGGCGTCGTGCGCGACGGCGCCACCGGCGCCTCCGCCGCTACTGCCCTCCTCCGCGCAGGCTCCAGTGCCGCTGCCCGCTTTGCGCGTGGCACCGCCCGTAGCCGTCTCCCCCTCGGGCGTGCTGTATCGGGTGGGACTCAAGAGCGATCTGACCGCCTTGGTGTCGGGAGCGCCCGGCACTCTCTGGATCGTCAACTCGGGAGATCAGGCGGAGCTCGTGCAGGGCCCGCTGACCTTTAAGGCGGGCGGCGCGGCGGCCGTTTCGTCCTTTCAGATCCAGGCCGGAGCCTTCTCGCAGGAGGAGCCGGCCCGCCGGCTCGCCGACTCACTCGCCGCGACGTTTCAGGCGCCGGGCTCGGTCGCGTTCTCGGCCGATCGAGGCCTCTACCGGGTGCTTCTCGGCGGCTTTTCCGAGCGCGAGGAGGCCGATGCGTTCCTCGAGAGGCTCAAGGCCGCCGGCAAGGATGGCTTCGTCGTTCCGGGCGCGCCTCGCTCGGGAGCGCCGCCAGCCTCGATCACCGTCGCGGGCGGCGCCGGCGTGAATCGGGAGCTCGCTTCTCCGGTCGACATCTTTGCACCAGCTCCGGAGGCTCGCGTCGCCGTGGACGGGACGACGTACCGGGGGAGCCTTCGGATCGGCGTCAACCCGCGTGGGACGTTGAACGTCGTCAACCGCGTCGACCTCGAGGAGTACCTCTACGGCGTCGTGCCCGCGGAAATGGGGCCGAAGCGCTTCGATGCGATCGAGGCGCTCAAGGCCCAGGCGGTCGCAGCCCGGACGTACGCGCTGGCGCACCGCGGGCAGTTCGACGCGGAGGGCTTCGACATCTGCGCGACGGCGAAGTGCCAGGTCTATGGCGGAATCTCCGTGGAGGACCCGCTGACCCAGGCGGCGGTCGACGGAACGCGCGGGCTCGTGCTGGCTTACCAGGGCCGGTTTGCCGATGCGCTCTTCGTCTCGACCTGCGGCGGGGCGACCGAGAATGTCGAGAATGTCTTCTCCGGCGGCCCCGTTCCGTATCTGGTCTCTGTCGAGTGCGGGGAGCTTGCGGCCTCCGAGGTGCCGGGCGCGACCGTCCCGCGCGACGCGAGGTCCGGCGGCCGAACGGCCCTGGAGTGGCGGGGCTATGTGCTGCGGCGCCACGCTCCGCGAAAGAAAACCCTTCGCGTGGCGAGCCTGGAGATGGCCCAGAAGTGGGCCGGAGTCTCCCGGCGAGGATCGGTCCCCCCGAGGCTGACGCCCGCGGCGGTCTATCCGTCGCTCTTGACCGCGTTTGACCTGAGCGAGGCGCTCGCCCTGCACCTGACGTCCCGCGACCAGCGTTACTTCGCCGAGCCTCCGTCCTCGATCTCCGGACTCTCGGGGCCTCCGCGAATCGCCTACGAGTTTCTGCTCCGTTTCAAATTCGCGGGGACCGATTCGCTCCCGCCGGCTGACCGGGATCTCTCCGAGGAGGAATATGCGGGTCTGCTCTTCTCGATCTCGCAGCGGCTGCTCGGAGCGACCGAAGGCTCAGGTCGGTTTCTTTCGAGGGAGGGCTCGAATCTCTGGGTCAAGACGTCCGACGGACGGCAGGGCATCCCGGTCGATCCGGAGATCCCGCTCGCCCGCCGCATCGGCAGCCTGTACTACCCATCGAGCTCTCTGACGCTGCGGCCGGGTGACCGCCTGCGCTGGTGGAAGACGGGAAACCAGGTTCTCGGGCTGTGGGTGGAGATGGAGTCCGACGGTCCCGCCTTCGATCGAGACTCCGCGTGGACCGAATGGGTGCGGCGCGTGCCGGCCAAAGAGCTCGCGCGGCGGATGGCGGGCCGCATTGCGGGCTCGGAGGTGCGCGATATCACGGTCACCCGGCGGAGTCCCTCGGGTCGCGCCATCGAGATGCACGTCGTCACCGATGCGGCGGACGCGACGTTCAAACGGTTCGACTTGCGACAGGCCGTCGAGATGCCCGAAATGCTCTTTACGGTCTCACGGGTGGAAGGCCCCGACGGGTCGGCGGAGTTCGTCTTCCTCGGACGCGGCTGGGGGCACGGCGTCGGACTGTGCCAGAACGGAGCGTTCGGGATGGCGTTGGCGGGAAAGACCTACGACGCGATCCTCAGGCATTACTACACGGGCATCGAGATCGTTCCGGCTTCGAGCATCACCGCCGCGTCTTCGCCCTCGACCCGCTGAGGGGAGGGCGCCGGAGGGCGATAGAATTGTCCGTATGAGCACCTCTGTTTCTGCCGAACGGCGGAACATTCTGCAGACGATCCGGGATTTTTGCGATGCCGAGATTCGTCCGAACATGATGCGCTGGGACGAGGCGCAGGAGTTCCCGCGCGAGGTCTTCCGCAAGCTGGGAGACCTCGGGTTCCTCGGGATCATCTTCCCGGAGGAGTACGGCGGGGCGGGCCTGTCTTACATGGACTACGCGGCGATCGTGGAAGAGATCGCCGCCGTGGACGGTTCGGTCGCGCTCGCTCTGGCCGCGCACAACAGCCTGGGCTCGAACCACATCTTCCAGTTCGGCACCGAGGCACAGCGGCAGAGATATATGCCCCGGCTTACTTCCGGGGAGTGGCTCGCCGCGTGGGGATTAACCGAACCCGAAGCCGGATCGGACTCGGGGGGGACGAAGAGCACGGCCGTCCGGGACGGCGGGAGCTGGGTCCTCAACGGCTCGAAGAACTTCATCACCAATGCCTCCGTCGCGGGCGTGGCCGTGCTGATGGCCGTCACCGACCGTTCCAAGGGGCGCCACGGCATCTCCTCCTTCATCGTCGAGCTCGACAATCCGGGAATCCGCATCGGCAAGAAAGAGAACAAGCTCGGCATGCGGGCCTCGGACACGTGCACGCTCGTCATGGAGGACTGCCGGATCCCGGCGGACCGTCTGCTCGGCGAGGAAGGGGACGGGTTCGTCAACTCCATGAAGGTTCTCGACGGCGGCCGCATCTCCATCGCGGCGCTGGGGGTCGGGATCGCGCGCGGCGCCTACGAGGCCGCGCTCGCCTATTCGAAGGAGCGGAGGCAGTTCGGGAAGCCCATCTGCGAGTTCGAAGCGATCCAGTTCTATCTGGCCGAAATGGCGACGGAGATCGACGCGGCGCGGCTTCTGACCGAGAGGGCCGCGGCCGCGAGAGACGCGGGAGAGCCGATCACGCGCCTCTCCGCGCAGGCGAAGCTGTATGCCTCGGAGATCGCCGTGCGCGCCACAGATCGCGCGCTGCAGATCCACGGCGGTTACGGCTTCACCAAGGACTTTCCGGTCGAGAAGTTCTACCGCGACGTGAAGCTCTGCACGATCGGCGAAGGAACGAGCGAGATCCAGAAGCTCGTCATCGCAAAGAGCATTCTTTCGGGCGGCTCATGACCGCCGCGGGAGGCGCGGCGGCCGAGGAGCTCGTCCGAGGGGTCCTCGCGGCGCGGGCCCGGCCGATCGGCCGCGCGATCTCGGAGGTGGAGCGCGACTCCGGGGCGGTCCCCGAGATCCTCCGCGTCCTGTTTCCCCACACCGGTAAGGCCCGCATCATCGGCATCACGGGGCCGTCTGGCGCCGGAAAGTCCACGCTCGTGCAGCGGCTGGCGCAGGCGTATCGGAAGCGGGGCCGCACGGTCGGGATCGTGGCCGTGGATCCTTCATCGCCGTTTACCGGCGGCGCGATCCTGGGCGACCGGATACGCATGGCCGAGATCTACACGGATCCGGGAGTCTTCATCCGCTCGATGGCGACGCGAGGCACACTGGGAGGCCTCGCGCGGACCACCAGCGACGCGGTTGATGTCCTCGACGCGGCGGGCTTCGAAGTCATCCTGATCGAGACGGTGGGCGTGGGGCAGGACGAGGTGGACATCGTGCGCGCGGCCGACACGACGGCGGTCGTCCTGGTGCCCGGGCTCGGCGACGACATCCAGGCGATCAAGGCAGGCATCCTCGAGATCGCGGACGTCTTCGTCGTCAACAAGGCGGACCGCGAAGGCGCCGATCGCGCCGTCGCCGAGCTTGCGATGATGCTCGACTTCTCCGACCATGCGGCCTGGCGCCCGCCGATCGTCAAGACGTCGGCCCCTTCGGGCTCCGGCGTGGCCGAAGCCATGGACGCGCTGGAGTCGCACGGGGCATACCTCGAAGACTCGGGGGAGGGAGAGCGGCGGCGCTCGCTGCGCGCGCGATCTCGCCTGCTCGCCTTGCTCGAGGACCGATTCCGACGAGCCGTCGAGGTGCGGGGACCCGAGCCGGACGGGTTGGAGGAGGCGGTCCGGGCCGTCGTCGAGCGCCGCGAGGATCCGTACTCGGCGGCGGGCCGGCTCTTCGACCGGCTCGTACGGCGCAGCGCCGAAGCCGCCGCACCGAGGTCTGCCCGGTGACGGTTTACAGAATCGATCATGTCGGCGTCGCCGTCACTTCCATCGACGAGGCGCTTGGAACCTATCGCGCCCTGGGTCTCTCGGAGGCGCGACGCGAGGAGGTCCCGAGCCAGAAGCTCACAGCGGCGTTCTTGCCGGTGGGGGATAGCCGGATCGAGCTGCTCGAGCCGACGGATGGCGCATCTCCGATCGCGAAGTTCTTGAAGAAGCGCGGTGAGGGGATGCACCACGTTTGCTTCGCGGTCGAAGATCTCGAATCGGCGCTCTCGGATCTGAAGGCCAAGGGTTTCCGGCTGATCCATTCCACACCGGTGCCGGGAGCCGACGGGAAGCGCGTGGCGTTTCTTCACCCTCGGGCCGCCCGAGGCGTCTTGATCGAGCTGTCCGAAAGGGCGAAAGGCTGAGAGGGAGAAAAAGTGAAGATCGGCGAATTCATCCTCGTTCACCTCGTCGGCCCGCGGGAGAAATTCTGGGGGATCCTGAAGGACCGCGACGCTTCGGGCATCACGGTGCGGGGCCTGTCCCTGGAGGGTTTCGAGGGCTGGCTCCACGAGATCGCCCGCCGGGAGCCCGTCACGGTCCTGCCCGCGACCGTCTTCTTCCCGCTCCACCGCGTCGAGCGCATCTTCATCGATGAGAGCGCCGGAGACTTCCTCTCCTTCGCCGATCGCTTCAAGCGCACCGTCGGCGAAGACGCCCGATACTACCTGACCCCCCTGCCGGAGAACCTGGAGAGCT